>NZ_DASURI010000300.1:0-13532 GCF_036280135.1 Longimicrobium sp. | reverse complement strand
CGTGATCCGTGGCGGCGACGAAGGATCTTGTCCGCGAAACTCGGGGGTGGCCCTCATGCACGGGGTCCGACTCCGAGTCTCGCACACAAGATCCTTCGGTCGCGCCAAAATACAGCGTGCGTTCAGGTTACGCGCGGCGCTCCCTCAGGATGACGCCTCCCGGGCTGTATCGACCGCAGGCCAGGGCCGGGAAGCCGACGCCTTTCCGAATTCGGCCTCAGCGGACGGCTTCCGCGGCGCCGCTCTCGATGGCCCGGCGCACCAGCGCGTGCATCCCCGTCTGGGCGCGCTCCACGGCGGCCTCCATCCGGTCGCCCAGCGCCTCCATCTGCTCCCCGAGCGCCTCCATCTCGCCGTCGCGATCGTCCATGGGCCGCTCGACCCGGCGCATCTCCTGGTCCAGCGCCTCCATCTGCTCGTCCAGCCGGCGCATCTCCGTCTCCAGCTGCTCGTGCTCCCGCTCGATGGCGCGGCGCTCGGTGTCGGAGAGGTCGCCGACTTCGCGGGCGGCCAGGGCGCCCAGACGCGCGCCGAGCTCACCCTGCCGCGCGCCCAGCGTTCCCTGCCGCTCGCCGATCCGGCCCAGCTGCTCCCCGATGCGGCCCTGCGCCTCGCCGATGGCGCCCTGCTGCTCGCCGATGCGCCCCTGCTCCTCGCCAATGCGGCCCACGGGCCCCCACAGCTCGTCCACCTCGCGCAGCACGGCCGCGTCGCGGACCACGTACTCCTGCCCGCCGTACCGGAACCACAGCAGCGGCTCGTCCCCGCGGCGCAGGCGACGCGCACGCTCCACGTCGCGCGAGCTGCCGGACATGACCACGTTGTCGTCGCCACGGAGGACCACGAACGGGATCTCCTCCTGCGACTGCCCCGTCTTGGCCGTCACGGCATGCCCGGCGGCGTGCACGACGGCCGATGCGGCGGACACCGGCGCGTCGGCGGCGGACGGCGAAGCGGCAGGTGTCTGCGCGGGCGCGGCGGCCTGCGGGCGAGACGCGGCGGAGCGCGCGACGGCCTTGATGGGCGCGACGGCCAGGATGGCGACGGCCACCGCGCCGGCGGCGAGGGCGCGGCCGCGGAACGATCGCGAGGAGCTGTGATCGAGCATGGTAATTCTCCGTTTGAGGGTCTGGAACGACCACGCCGCGCCTGCCGCGGAAAAGGTCGGGGTCCGGCGTGACACGCCCAGCGCCAGCAGCATGCGGCCGTAGCTCTGCGGGGATGCGTGGAGCGTGGTGAGGACGGCCTCGTCGCAGGCGGCTTCGCGCCAGAACGCGTACTCGCGGGCAGCCAGGCGGGCCAGCGGATGAAAGAAGAAGCAGCGCTCGGCGGCGGCCGGCACGCAGCCCAGCCACAGGTCGCCGCGCGACAGGTGCGCGAGCTCGTGGCACAGCGCCATGCGCTGCTGGTCCGGCGAGAGCAGGGCGAAGCCCTGGGCCGGCACGAGAATCACCGGCCGGCGCACGCCCACGATGAGCGGCGACTCGATCTCCGCCGACACGCGGACGTCCACCGTGCGCCGCGTGGCCATGCGGCCCGAGAGCTCGCGGACCATCGTGTGCAGCGCCTCGCCCGCCGGCAGCGAGCGCGCGACCACGGCCCGCGTGCGCCGCCAGTCGCGCAGCGTCCGCACGAGCGAGACGGCCAGCCCCAGCGCCCATGCACCGGCCAGGACGGCGGTCCAGGGAATCTCCGGCCGATGAGAATCGGTCGGCGGAGAGACGGTCCGGCTCGCGGCGACGCCGTCCTCGGCGTTCGTCGGGCCCGTGGCGATGGAGGGCGCCTGCGCCGCCGCCACGGGATTGGGCGCGTCGGCGGACGCGCGGGGAAGGACGGGCACCCGGATGGGCGTGAGCCACAGGAGCGCCACGACGAACTTGGCCGCCACGCACCACCACAGCAGGGCGCGCACGCGGGGCGACATCCGCGGCAGCGCGCGGCAGGCGAGCCAGACGCCGCCGGCGAGCAGCGCGCCTTCCAGCGATACGCGGGCGAGGTGGGCGATCATCAGCGCTCCTTTCGCTGTGCGGCGTCCAGGCGCGCCACGATGCGCTCCAGCTCCTGCCGCTCGTCGTCCGACAGCTCGGGCGCCTCGGACAGGTAGGCCAGGAAGGGCGATACGGATCCGTCCAGGCTGCGCTCCACGAACCGCTGCACCGCGCCCTTCAGCAGGTCGGCGGACGAGGCGCAGGCGCGGTAGCGAAAGACACCGTCCGCCATCTGCCGGGACAGGTAGCCCTTCTTTCGCAGGCGCTCCATCATCGTCAGCACGGTGGACCGGGCCAGCCCGCGGCTGGCGCCGAACTCGTCCACGGCCTCCGCGACGGTGGCGCTGCCCCGGTCGGCGATGTGCCGCACCAGCGCCAGCTCCTGATCGCCGATGGTCGATTCAAGCTCCATGGATGTCTACAATTGTAGTCACGAGGTCCGCGACATCGCCGCCTACACGTGTCGTCACGCACCATGATAGGGGTGCCTACACCTGTCGTCAAGGGTGACGTCGTTCCCTGCCCCGCGTCGTCAGCCGCGGAGGACGCACATCATCCGTCGTCGACCGTGCCGCCCTCCCGCGCGCGCAGCTCCTTCGCCAGCTCTGCCCGCGCCCGCCTGGACACCACGGCCATCACGGCCACGCACACCACCAAGCCGCCGAGCATGGCCAGGTCGTGCATGCCTCCGGTGTGGGCGGAGCCGGTCATCCGGGCCGCGTGACGGCCCGCGGCCCCCAGGTACGTTTCCATCAGCACGGCGGGGAGCAGCCCCGCGATGGCGAGCAGAAATCCCGCGAAGCGCACGCCGGCGGCGCCCAGCAGGTAGCTCACGAGGGCCTGGTTCAGCGGGGTGAGCCGCAGCAGCGCCTGCATCTTCCAGTCGCTCCGCGCCGCGACGCGCTGGATTGCCACGAGCTGCGGCCGCGCGGCGACGGTACGCTGCACTGCACCGCGCAGCAGCCGCCGCGCGAGGACGAACTGGAGGAGGGCGGCCATCACGTGGCCGCAGACCACGGTGAGCACGCCTGTCACCGGACCGAACAGCGCGCCCGCGGCGATGGTCAGGACGGATTCCGGGAGCAGCATCGACGTCAGCACGGCGAACCCCCCGGCGTAGAGCAGCGCGCCCCAGGGGCCCATCGCGCGCAGCCCGGACTCGATTGCCGCGAGGTGGCGGTCGATCTCCCGTCCGGCCGTGACCACGGCCGCCAGCAGAACAAGGGCGAGGAGGACGTAGCCCAGGCGCCGCCGGCCAACGGAGCGGTCGAGGTACGCCACGGTGGGCCCCGGGCGGCCCGCATCGGGCACGGTCATGGCTGGTCTCGGCATCGCGGTGCGGGGTCAGTACCTCGGAGGGATGGAGGAGCCCGCTCGCAGGCGCAGCAGGTAGTCGAGGAGGGCACGGAGCGCGGGCGAGGCCTGGCGGCGCTGGGGATAGTACAGGTAGTAGCCGGGGAACGGCGGGCAGAACGCCTCCAGCACGGGCACCACCTCGCCGCGGTCAACGTACGGCTGCGTCCCGTCGCGCATCCCCATCGTAAGCCCCAGGCCCGCCGTCACCAGCCGCATCATCAGCGGGAAGTCGTTGGCGACCACGCGCGACGGGACGGCCACGGAAAAGTCCTCGCCGCCGGGCTCCGTGAACTCCCAGCGGTACGGCGGCGCGTCCGGGCCCGGCCGCCAGTTGATGCACGCGTGCCCGGCGAGGTCCCGCGGATGCTCCGGCCGCGGATGCCGCGCGAAGTACGCCGGCGACCCCACCACCACCAGCCGCTGGGGGCCGGACGCGGGCACGGCGATCATGTCCTGCTCGATCACCTCGCCCAGGCGGATGCCCGCGTCGTAGCCGGCCGCCACGATGTCGCCCGCGTCCTCGTCGACGATGATGTCCAGCTGGACGTCCGGGAACGCCCGGAGGAAGTCCGCGAGCACCGGTCCGCGCAGGAACCCCTCCGCCCCGGCGCTGATGTTCAGCCGCACCGTGCCCCGGGGCGCGTCCGCCAGCTCGCCCACCGCCTCGGCGGCGGTCCGCAGCGCGTCCAGCGCCTGGCGGGCTGCCGCGTAGAACGTCATCCCCGCCTCCGTCAGCCGCACGCTGCGCGTGGTGCGCAGCAGCAACGTTACGCCCAGGCGCTGCTCCAGCTGGCGCAGCGCCTTGCTCAGCGCCGTCCCGCTCACCCCCAGCTGCCGCCCCGCCGCGCGAAACCCCTTCGCCTCGACCACCGCGACGAACTCGGGCACTCCGTTCGTGATGTCCATCATTGCGAACCTGTGGGCATCGGGGTGCGAACCGCCGTCTCGTTTATCAACCCCAATCTCCCGCATAGCTTCCACGTGCGAAAGGGGATGACAGGTGACGGAATGAGGGTTCAGCGGCCTCCAGCCGGTCCATCGACGCAGCGGATGAAAAGAGCGAGGCGCCGCGGCCGCTGGCGATCCGGGGGCCGACGCTGTACATCCACCAGCGGCGCAGGCCCGCGCGTACCGCGGCGGCCTGACAAAGCGGAGGGCTCACGGCGGTCGGACCAACGACGAGGAGGCAGGGTGGACAAGGTCACGTGGATTGCGGTCGCGTTCGTGGCGGGCTCGCTGTTTCCGCTGCAGGGGGCCTTCAACGCACGGCTGGGCGCGGCGGGATCCAGCCCGCTGCACGCGTCCCTCGTCTCCCTGCTCGTCGGGGCCTTCGCCGTGGGCGCCTACATCCTCGTCACGCGGCAGACGGTGTCCGTCGCGGGGCTGGCCACGGCGCCGTGGTACGCGTGGATCGGCGGGTTCTGCGGCGCGTTCGCCCTGACGGCCATCATCCTGACCTACTCCAGGCTGGGGCCGGGGCTGGGGTTCGGGCTGCTGGTGGCGGGGCAGCTGACGGTCTCGGTGCTCCTGGAGCACTTCAACGTGCTCGTCGCGCAGCCGCATCCCATCAGCCTGCCGCGCGTCCTGGGCGTGGCGCTGGTGCTGGCCGGCGTGGTGCTCATCCGGATGTTCTGAAGGGGGTGTTGCAAACCAACCTTGGATGGGGCCAACGAGCGTCATCCTGAGGGAGCGCCGCCCGTAACCTGCGGGATGAAAGCCGCCGCAGTCCAACCTCCCCCAGGGTTTTTTGGGGGAGGTGGGCGAGCTCCGCGAGCCCGGAGGGGGCGCTCGCGCGAGGGCGGCCTAACGCCTGGAACCGACCCGTTCTTTCTATTCAGGGAGCGCCGCGCGTAACCTGAACGCACACAAAACCTTGGCGCGACCGAAGGATCTTGTGTGCGAAACTCGGAGACGGGCTCCGTGCACGAGGGCCGCCGCAGAGTTTCGCGGGCAAGATCCTTCGTCGCCGCCAGAGATCACGTCCGGACAGGGACCGCGCGGCGGCTCCTCAGGATGACGCGGTTCGAACCGCGATATTCGGCAGCATCTTCTGAAGGATGTGACCCATCCCCGCCGCGATTCCTGATCTTGATCGACTGCGGCAGAGAGATGAAGACGAAACCGATTTTCCTGGCGCTCCTGCTCCTGTCGTCCGGATGCGCACCGCCCGCGGCGCGCATCGCGATGACGACGGCACCAGGCCCATCGCGGCAATCGAACGAGGAGAGATCAACGATGAACATCACGCGCGCGGGCTCGCAGCCCTCCAACCGGGGACCGGCGGACTGGTTCACGGGCACGGTCCGCATCGACCCGCTCTTTGCCGCCCCGTCGCCGGCGCGCGCGGCCGGCGCCACGGTCACGTTCGAGCCCGGCGCCCGCACGGCGTGGCACACGCACCCGCTGGGGCAGACGCTCGTCGTCGTCTCCGGGCTGGGGCGCGTGCAGCGCGAGGGCGGGCCCCTCGAGGAGATCCGCCCCGGCGACGTCGTCTGGTTCGCGCCGGGGGAGCGGCACTGGCACGGCGCCTCGCCCGCGACGGCCATGACGCACATCGCCATCCAGGAGTCGCTCGACGGCACGACGGTGGAGTGGATGGAGCACGTGACGGACGCGCAGTACACGGCCGGCGCGGACGCGCGCTGACCTCCACGATCGACATCAGCGACGGGAGTTTGATCTCATGAAGGGAGCAGTTCTCCATGGACCCGGCGACGTGCGCTTCGAGGAGCGCGCGGACCCGCGGATCCTCGAGCCCACGGACGCCATCCTCCGCCTGTCCGCCAGCTGCGTCTGCGGCTCGGACCTGTGGCCGTACCGCGGCGTGGGCCTGTCCGGCGAGCCGCAGCCCATGGGCCACGAGTACGTCGGCATCGTCGAAGAAGTCGGCAGCGCCGTGCGGACCGTGAAGAAGGGGCAGTTCGTCGTGGGGTCGTTCTTCGCCTCGGACAACGCCTGCCCCATCTGCAGCGCGGGCTACCAGAGCCGGTGCGTGGACGCGCGGCCCATGGGCGCGGAGGGCGCCCAGGCGCCGTACCTGCGCGTTCCGCTGGCGGACGGCACGCTCGTGGGCACGCCCGAGATGCCCGACGCGGGGATGATCCCCAGCCTGCTGGCGGCGTCCGACGTGCTGGGCACGGGCTGGTTCGCGGCCCACGCGGCGGACGTGGCGCCGGGCAAGACGGTCGCGGTGGTCGGCGACGGCGCGGTGGGGCTGCTGGGCGTGCTCTCCGCCAGGCAGATGGGGGCCGAGCGCATCATCCTCATGAGCCGCCACGCGGACCGGCAGGCGCTGGGCATGGAGTTCGGCGCCACGGACATCGTCACGGAGCGCGGCGACGAGGGCGTGGCCCGCATCAGGGAGATGACGGACGGGCTGGGCGCGCACTCCGTCATCGAGGCGGTGGGCTCGCAGGAGTCGATGATGCAAGCCATCCGCTCCACGCGGCCCGGCGGGCACGTGGGGTTCGTGGGCGTCACGCACGACGTGCAGATCCCGGGGCTGGAGTACTTCTTCTCCGCCGTCCACCTGCACGGCGGGCCCGCGCCCGTCCGTCGCTTTCTGCCTGACCTCGTCGACCGCATCTGGAACGGGCAGATCAACCCCGGCAAGGTGTTCGACCAGACGCTGCCCCTGGAGCAGGTGGCCGAGGGCTACAAGGCCATGGACGAGCGCCGCGCCATCAAGACCCTGCTGATGCCGTAGTCCCGCGCGGCAACGGCGGAACTGCATTCGCACGCAGAGGGAGCAGAGGCAGCAGAGGACTGCAACTGCGGACGGGCAATGGGCATCAGCAGATGGCGGATGGCAGATGGGCGGAGGATGGCAGATGGGCGGAGGAGGGAGCGGGATCCCGGATTGGTTGATACCCGTCGCTGCGCGACGGGGGCCCTCTCCCCCGACCACCTTTTCGCTCGTTCCTCGCGACGGTGGTCGACCCCTCCCCCAACTTCGGGGGAGGGGTTTGTCGTGGGGACGGCTCAGCGCGCGGAGCTCAGCCCGTGCTGGGGCCGGGTTCTCCCCCTCCCCCGCGAAGCGGGGGCAGGGGGTCGGGGGGAGGGGGCCCTCCGCGGGCGAGAGACACTCCACCCATCCAGCAGGATCCCGGAGCCCATGATGGTCACCCCCCGCCCGGCGGATGGAGCGTGCGGACGGGGACCAGGGAAAGGTCGTACAGGCGCCAGTCCAGCGACCGCAGCACGCGCCCGGCGTCCTCCAGCCGCTCCACCAGGCCGTGCTCGTCGCGGGGCACGATGAACGCCTCGCCCGTGAGCAGGTGCCCCTCCTCGCGCAGGCGCACGTCTGCGTCCTTCACCCAGTCCAGCGCCAGCAGGGTGGCGCGCACCCGCTCCGGGAACGGGTCCGGCTCGCTTCCGCCCACCTGGGTGGGACGCTCGTCCATCAGGTCGCGGACGCTCTGCGACAGGTTCTTCCACCCGTCGTGCAGCACGTCCAGCGAGATGAGCGCCGCGGCCGTGGCGTCCGCCCACCACCATCCCATCCCGATCCCCAGCACGCCCACGATGGCCGCCAGCCCCGTGAGCCAGTCCGCCCGGTTCATGCTGGCGTCGGCGTACAGGGCCTTGTCGTGCAGCCGCTGCGCCAGGGGCAGCTTCATGTGGCCCAGGATCACGGGCGGAATCACGCTGTACAGCAGCACCACCATCATCACCCATCCCAGCCACACCGGGTGCCCGAACAGCACGATGGTGCCAATGGTGGGATGCTCGCGCGACAGCAGCTTGAGCACCGCCTCGTACAGCAGCATCACGCCGAAGAAGGCCAGCGCCACGGACGCGCACAGGAATGCGATGGCGATGGTGCGGTGGTAGCCGTACGGAAACCGCTCGCTGGGCGTGCGCCCCTGGTACCGCGCGGCCACCAGGAAGGCGATGGGCGGAACCAGGCTCAGGATGTCCTCGAACCAGGCCGTCTTCATGGCCTGCGAGGACCCCAGCGTAAAGTACAGCAGGGTGATGATGGACAGCATGAAGCCGATCGTCACCCACTCCAGCCGGCGGGCGCGGGCCTGGTCGCGCTCGTGCTCGCGCGGCGGGTCGAAGCCGTCGCGCGCCCTCACGGCGCCTCCCGCCGCAGCAGCGCCGGGACGGAGTCGCGGCGCGCGTGGAGAAAGCGCTCCACGCGCACTAGCCAGCCGTTCTCGCCCGGCGGCACGGCGAACACGCGGCCCTCCTGCGCCAGCACCGTCCGCGTCGGCCGGCGCCCGGCCCGCGCCAGCCGCCACGTGGGCGCCGCGACGGGCCCTGGAAAGCGCGCCACGTCGTCCACGGGCACGGGGGTGGCCCCCTTCCCTTCCAGCGCCGCCGCGCCGGCCCGCGTGCGCTCCACGCCCACCCGCGCGCCCTTCAGCTCAGCCGGCGCCGCCGTCCCCGGCGCGACGCCGACGGCCACGGTGTCCGTGTAGTACGGCCGCGTAAGGCCCAGCGTGGCCCCGCGCGGGTCCGCGGCGGAGAGACCGCCCACCACCAGGTCCAGCCGGTGGTGCTCCAGCGCCGCCAGGAGCTCGGTCTCGCTCCCCGGCACCCACTCCACCCGCGCGCCCAGCTCCGCCGCCAGGGCGCGCACCAGCCGCGGCTCCACGCCCCGGGCCTCGCCCGGCGCGGGGAGATCGGCCCAGGGCGGGTTGTGCGCCACGCCCACGCGCAGGGTTCCGCCGCGCACGCGCTCCAGGGTACCCTCCGGATCGCGCGGAAGGCCGCAGGCGGCGACCAGGATCAGCAGCAGGATGCTCGCATTCCGTCTCATGCAGCGCGGCATTGGCAAGCACCGCACCACGGACCGTCGCGGACGCGGTGGATGGCCCGCCGCTCACGGGATCGAGGAGCACGGCGTCGGAAGGCGGCGGTGGCCGCGTGCGGCGCCGACGGGACGCCCGGCTGCATCCCCGCCCCTCTCCGTGCCCGTTGGGTGCGTTGCGAATCCAGAGTAGCTGCAGCACCTTGCCGGGTGGAGGGGGTAGTTGGGCGTCGTCCCGATGATCGGATCCCACACGAACGAGACGGAGCGTTTCCGGATGGCCCACCTGAGTGCCCCCATCTCCCTGCCCGCGCGGCCCATCGAGCGCGTCCTTTCGCCGTTCTCGCGGTTCATGCGCCTGGAGTCGGCGGGCGGGATCGTGCTCATCGCGTGCACGCTGGTGGCCGTGGCGTGGGCCAACTCGCCGTGGGCCGGCGCGTACCACCACCTGTGGGAGACGCCGCTGGGGTTCTCGCTGGGCCCGTGGACCGTCTCGCACACCCTTCACCACTGGATCAACGACGGCCTGATGGCCGTGTTCTTCTTCCTGGTGGGGCTGGAGATCAAGCGCGAGGCGCTGGTGGGCGAGCTGACGTCGCTGCGCAAGGCGGCGCTCCCGGCGGCCGCGGCGCTGGGCGGGATGGTGGTGCCGGCGCTGCTGTACGCGGCGCTGAACGCGGGCGGCGCGGGCGCGGCCGGCTGGGGCATCCCCATGGCGACGGACATCGCCTTCGCGCTGGGCGTGCTGGCGCTCATGGGGCCGCGCGTGCCGCTCTCGCTCAAGGTGTTCCTCACGGCGCTGGCCATCGTGGACGACATCGGCGCCGTGCTGGTGATCGCGCTGTTCTACACGGGGCAGATCGCCTGGGGCGCGCTGGGCGGCGGCCTGCTCGTGATCGCCCTGGCCGCGCTGGCCAACCGGCTGGGGGTGCGCCGGCCCATCCCCTACCTGCTGCTGGGGATTGTCGCGTGGAGCTGCTTCCTGGCGTCCGGGGTGCACGCCACCGTGGCGGGGGTGCTGATGGCGCTGACCATCCCGTCGCGCACGCGCATCGACGCGGACGAGTTCCTGGAGCACGCCGACACCTCCGTCCACGCGTTCCGCGCGGCGTGCGAGCGGGGGACGTCCGTGCTCACCAACCTTCGCCAGCAGGCGGCGCTGCAGGGGCTGGAGAACGCGACGGAGGCCGCGCAGGCGCCGCTGCAGCGCATCGAGCACGACCTGCACGTGCCCGTGGCGTTCGGCATCATTCCCCTGTTCGCGCTGGCCAACGCGGGGGTCACGCTCTCCGGCGGCATCGGCGGCGCGCTGGCGCACCCGGTGACGCTGGGCGTGATCCTGGGGCTGGTGATCGGCAAGCCGCTGGGGATCATGGTCTTTTCCTGGCTGGCCGTGCGCGCCGGCATCGCGGAGCTCCCCGCCGGGACGGGGTGGAAGGCCGTGCACGCCGTGAGCTGGCTGGGCGGCATCGGCTTTACCATGTCGCTGTTCGTGGCGGGGCTGGCGTTCCCGGACGGCGGGCTGGTGGACGAGTCCAAGGTGGGGATCTTTGCCGCGTCCCTGGCGGCGGGGCTGGGCGGATGGCTCCTGCTGCGCCGCGAGCTGGCCCGCGCCCGGCCCGTGGCGCCGTCGGACGTCAGAGGGGATCGCCAAACCGGCCTTTCAACGGAGCCCACGGAGCGTCATCCCGAGTCATCCGGCGCTGCGCGCACCTTGTAGGATGAAAGCCGCCCATGTCCCACCTCCCCCAGGTTTTTTTGGGGGGGAGGTGGGCGAGCTCCGCGAGCCCGGAGGGGGCGTTCGCGGGGAGGCCGCCACACGTGCGGGGCCACGCCGGTTCTCTTTCTGTTCAGGGAGCGCCGCGCGTGAAATGAACGCGCGCAGGACCTTGGCGCGACGGAAGGATCCTGTGTGCGAAGCGACAAGCCGGCCCTGGTGCACGGAGCCGGCTTGTCGCTTGCGGGCAAGATCCTTCGTTGCCGCCATGGAACCCGCGCGAATCAGGTTTTACGCGGCAGCTCCTCGGGATGACGCTCGTTGGGGGGCCTCTGAAGCGAGGTTTGGCAACACCCTCTCAGGGCCGTCTCAGCGCCTGGCGCAGCATCCGCACGCCGAGGACGAGCAGATGGACGGCGAGCACCGTCACGCCGGCGATGATGCCGTAGAACCAGAACGGCTCGTCGGCGGCGCGAAGGAGGATGGGTTCCATGTCGCGCGCGTGCCGGGGCCGCGCGTCCAGGAACCCGTCCCGCATCGTCCGGGCGACGTACGCCAGCAGCCCGGCCCCGCACAGGAGCAGCGCCCCGGAGATCCCCAGGAGCAGCGGGTCCTTCCGTGGATGTCCGACTGCCGTCTCGCGCGTCCGCCGCATCATCTCTCTCTGTCCCCCGGGGGCGGCCGCGCACCCGTGGCGGAGCCCTGGTGTTTTCGTGTGGCGCCGACGGCGGCTGGCTTCGCGGCGGGCGGAGGACGCGACGACGCTGCGCCGGCGCGTCACGGGTCCGGGTGAGGCGCGAGCCGCCGGGCCGTCTCGGCGACGGCAGCGCGGTCGGCGGCCGTGGCCATGCGCGCGTCGGCGTCGGCGGCCACGACGCGCGCCTGGGCCAGGAGCACGGGCCGCCGGGAGGCAGGCACCAGCTCCGCCAGCCGCGCGAGCACGTCCAGCAGCTTGCGCGCGATGCCGGGATTGGAGGCGCCGAAGTGGCGAACCTGGTCGAACGCGAGGCCCACGGCGCGCTCGAAGGTAGGGTGCCGCGCCAGGTAGTGTACCTCGCCGCGCTCCGTGCGCCAGGGACTCGGCGGGTCGCGGCGCCCAAGCTCCAGGAGGACCTCGGCCAGCCGGTCGATGCAGCGAAACGCCGTCGTGGGATCGTTGATCCCGGGAGAAAGCGCCTTGAGCGCGATGTCGGAGATCTCCACGATCCCGAACTCCACGTCCTGCTCCGGCGTGCGCTCCGGCCCCAGCAGGAACGTCCCGCGCACGGCGGCGCGCACCGCGTCGTCCACCTCGTCCGGTGGGGACACCGTCGCCAGCGGCTGGCCGGGGAGGATGAAATCACCCACGTGCGGCTCCATGGCGATCACCAGCCGCCGGCCCCGTCCCAGCTCGAAGAGGCGGCGCCCGTCCACGGCCTGCAGGTATCCCGCCCCATCCGCCGTCACGGTGACGGAGGGGCGTTCGGCGGGCCGGGGGTCGGGCGGCCGGGACACATCCGCGTGACCCACCTGCTCCGGGAACAGGCGGCGGACGTCACGGAGGGTCCGGTGCGCCACGCGGTCCAGGATGGCGGCCACCTGGATGGAGCGCGCGGAGTGGTTGATGTAGAAGATCAGGAAGCCGATGGCGACCAGCACGAACACCACCGCGAGGGTAACGCCCACCCGGGGAACGAACGGGTTCTCGCCGTCGCTCGCGGAGCGGATGGTGCGCAGAACCAGCAGGGTGTACGTAAAGGTGCCGATGAAGACGCCGAGCACCAGCTGGTTGCCGCGGTCCGCCGTGAAGTTGCGCAGCACACGCGGGGTGAATTGGCTGCTGGCCAGCTGCAGGGCCACGATGGTCACCGAAAAGACCACGCCGGTGACGGTGATCAGCCCGCCGGCAATGGTCCCCAGCACGCCCCGCGCGCCGTCCACCCCGCCGCCGAAGACCCAGCTGCGCAGCATCTCCACGTCAAAGACGCCACCCGCCTCTGCCTGGGTGACGGTGATGGCGAGCACGGCACCTGTCAGAGTCAGCACGCCGGGCAGGAACCACAGGCTGTCGCGCACGCGCGTCCAGAGCAGCCGCAGACGCGCCATTCTCACCGTCCTCTCCCTCGCATCCGCACCCTCTGCTGGTCCACCGCTCCCTCCCCCGGTCCGTGAAGACGCGATCCGCACCCTGCCTTGCCCACGGGCAAGACCGGTTCCCCCTGCACCGGCATCGTCGCTTGCGCGCCGGGGGAGCCGCGGAAGCCCGCCTGGCCGGCGGTCGCACGTCCCCCGCATCGCCCCACGCGTCACGAGCCCGCACGCGCCATGAGGCTCCCCGTCAGACCCGCCGCGCCTCCACGTTGAAGCGCACGAGCAGCCGGTTCAGCGCGGCGGCGGAGGCGGGGGAGATGAACGGCGACAGGGGCACCAGGGGCCGCAGCTCCGTCCCCTCCAGCCGTTCGTGCGCGGCGCGGGTCAGCAGCACGGGGTCCGCGGGGTCCAGCGCGGCCAGGGCCTCGCGGTCGTCCGCCGGCACCACGCGCACCCGGGGCGCGTAGCGGCCGCCGCGCATCTCCCGCACCCGCTCGCCGAACCCGGGATCCACGCAGACCACGACGAGGTCGCGCCCCCGCAGGCGCTCCTCGATGGCGCGGGCGTGCTCCGGGTCCACTCCGGCCACGAGCAGGGGCTTGTCCAGCGCCTGGGCCACGCGCCGCACCCGCGCCGCGTGGTA
>NZ_DASURI010000299.1:0-3575 GCF_036280135.1 Longimicrobium sp. | reverse complement strand
GCTCCAGCAGGCGGACGAGGTGGCCCGTGAGCCGCTCGGCCGTGGCGCGGTCAAAGAGGTCCGTGGCGTACTCCGTCTCGATGCGCAGCCCGCCGTCCGGCTCGTCGTAGACGTCGAACCCCAGGTCAAAGCGCGCCGTGTCGTACGACACCTCCAGGGGCGCGATGCGCACGCCCGTGAGCCCCACGGCCTCCACCCGCGCGTTCTGCAGCATCAGCGAGACCTGGAACACCGGGTTGCGGCTCAGGTCGCGGTGAATGCGCAGCTCCTCCACGATGCGCTCGAAGGGCAGCTCCTGGTGGTCGAACGCCGCCAGGGTGGCCACCCGCTCGCGGGCCAGCAGGGCCCGGAACGGCTCCGCCGGATTCACGGCGCCGCGCAGGGGCAGCGTGTTGACGAAGAAGCCGATGAGCCCCTCCACCTCGCTGCGCGTGCGCCCCGCCACGGGCGTGCCGATGACCACGTCGTCCTGCCCGCTCCACCGCGCCAGCACGATGCGCAGGGCCGCCAGCAGCACGGCGAACACGGTGGCGTTCTCCGCCTGCGCCAGGGCGCGCACGCGCTCCGCCAGCGCCGCCGGCACGTGCGTGCGCAGCAGCATGCCCCGGTGGCTCTCCACGGCCGGCCGCGGACGGTCCGTGGGCAGCTCCAGCGCGGGGGGCGCGCCGGACAGGCGGCTCCGCCAGAAGTCCAGGTGCCGCGTGAGCACCTCGCCCGCCAGGTGCGCGCGCTGCCACACGGCAAAGTCCGCGTACTGCACGGGCAGGGGCGGCAGCGGATGGGGGTGCCCGGCCGTGAAGGCGTCGTACAGCGCCCCCAGCTCCCGCGACAGGATGCCGATGCTCCACCCGTCGCTGATGGAGTGGTGCAGGCACAGCAGCAGGACGTGGTCGTCCTCCGCCAGACGGAGCAGGTGGGCGCGGAAGAGGGGGCCGGCCACCAGGTCGAAGCCCGTGTTGGCGTCGGCGTGCACCCGCCGGGCGACCTCGGCCTCGCGCGCCTCGGCGTCCAGGGCCGACAGGTCGTCCGTCTCCAGCGCCGCGGGGGCGAACGGGCGGATGACCTGCACGGGCTCGCCCTCGGCCGTCTCGCCGAACGTCGTGCGCAGGGACTCGTGGCGCTCGCGCAGGGCGTCCAGGGCCCGCTCCAGGGCGCGCGCGTCCAGCGGCCCCCGCAGGCGCAGGGGGCCGGGCATGTTGTACGCGGCGCTGCCGGGGTCCAGCCGGTCCAGCACCCACAGCCGCTGCTGCGCGAACGAAAGCGGCAGCGGGGCGCCCCGCGGGCGGGGCACCAGCGCGGGGCCCGCGGCCTGGGTGCGCTGCGTCTGCAGCCGCAGCTCCAGCAGGCGCCGCTTCTCGGGCGACAGGCCGGCCAGCCGGCTCCGGATGTCCATCGTCATCCCGCCAGCCCGTGGTAGGCGGACTGCTCGGCCTCCAGGATGGCCCGCACCTCGTCGTCGCTCAGGTCGTCCAGGTCGTCCAGCAGCGCGGCCATGGCGTCCACCTGCGCCACCTCCACCACCTGGGCCAGCTGCGCCACCGTGGGCGCCTCGAACACGCGCTGCAGGGGCAGCTCGATCTGGAACGCCTCGCGCACCCGCGTCACCAGCTGCGTGGCCAGCAGCGAGTGGCCGCCCAGGTCAAAGAAGTTGTCGTTGGCGTACACGCGCTCCAGCCGCAGCACCTCGGCCCAGATGGCCGCCAGCTGCTTCTCGGCGTCCGTCCGCGGCTCCTCGGGCTCGCCCTCGTCGCCGTGGCGCACGGGCTCGGGCGCGGGCAGGGCGCGGCGGTCCACCTTGCCGTTGGGCGTGAGCGGAAGCTCATGGAGCAGCACCACGGCGGCGGGCTGCATGTAGTCCGGCAGCTGCTCCTTGAGCCACGCCCGCAGCCGCGGCGCCAGCTCGCGGGCCTGCGCCGCGTGCAGGGGGTCGTTGGTGTACGACGCCAGCGGCCGCGGGACAAAGTCGTCCGCGGGGAAGTCGGCGTCGGAGCCCGGCGCGCGGAACAGCACGTCGAAGCGGCCCGCGGCCCCCACGCGCACGTCCGCCTCCCGCCCCAGCGCCTCCGCCAGGGCCCACGCGTCCTCGGGGTCCACGCCGCCCGTGGGGTCCGCCGCCAGCCGCCGCCGCGCGTCGCCCACCGTCGCGGCCTCGTCGGCCTCGGCCGCCAGGCGCACGATGCGCAGCTCCCGCGCGACGCGGGCGTCCGGCACGCCCATCACGGCCAGCGCCTGGCCCGGCGCGTCGGCCAGCATCCCCCGCAGCGCGTCCAGCGTGAGGCCGTCCGCGCCCCACGACAGGGCCCGCGCGGGCGTGCGCGCCGCCGCCGGGCCCACGTGCAGCACGACGTCGTAGCGGTGGCGCGTGAGCTCGTTGTGCCAGCGGCCCCGCTTGACCCGCGCCTCCACCCGGCCGATGCGCGGGTGCGCGGCGGCCACGGCGCGAAAGAAGTCCGGGTCCGCCACCAGCTCCTCTTCCTCGTCCACGATGCGCCGGGCGCGCTGCCGCAGCTCGCGCAGGGGCATCGTCTCCGGGGCGGCGTCGAACTCCACGGCCGTGCGGAACGCCTCCAGCGTGAGCCGGTTGCGCACGTCGCCGACAAAGAAGGCGCCGCCGTCCTCCAGCCGCTCCACGGCCCCGTCCACCACGTCGGCGAAGTAGCGCGCGCCGGGAAAGTACTGGCAGACGGAGTTCAGCACGGCCGTCGTGAACCCGCGCGGCGCGATCCCGGTAAAGTCCGCCGCCTCGCGCTGCACGAGCGTCACGGGAGGCAGGCCGGGGGTGGCGCGCACGCGCTCGCCCAGGGTGGCCAGGGCGCGGGCGCTCAGGTCCGTGCCCAGGTACGACCGGGCGTGCGGCGCCACACGGAACAGCAGCAGCCCCGTGCCCACGCCCAGCTCCAGCACCCGCTCCGGGCCCAGGGCCGTGATGCGCGCCACGGTGGCGTCCACCCACTCGCGCATCTCCTCGGCGGGGATGGGCTGGCCCGTGTAGCTGCTGTTCCAGCCGATGATGTCGAACGTGGCGTCGCCGGCCTCCGTGCCGCGCGTGCCCGTGTACATGTCGTCGAACAGCGTTTCCCACTGCTGCACCTGCCCCTCGCCCAGCTCCGCCGCCTCCGGCGGGGCCTCGTCCGCCGCGTCCGGCCGGGCGGCGACCACGTAGGCCACGAGCCGGCGGTCGCCCGGCGCGTCCTCGCGCACGTGCACCACGGCCGAGGCCACGGCGGCGTGGCGCTCCAGCACGCTCTCGATCTCGCCCGGCTCGATGCGGTAGCCGCGGATCTTGACCTGCTGGTCAATGCGGCCCAGGAACTCCAGCGTGCCGTCCGGACGCCAGCGGGCGCGGTCGCCCGTGCCGTACATCCGCGCGCCCGGCGTCTTGCTGAACGGGTCGGGGACGTAGCGCGCGGCCGTGAGCCCCGGGGCGGCCAGGTAGCCGCGGGCCAGGCCGTCGCCGCCCACGAACAGCTGGCCGGGGACGTCCACGGGCACGGGGCGCAGCCGCGCGTCCAGCACGTACGCCGTCGTGCTGGCGATGGGGCGGCCGATGGGGATGGACGCGCGCTCCGCGTCCT
>NZ_DASURI010000298.1:0-4437 GCF_036280135.1 Longimicrobium sp. | reverse complement strand
CTCCAGCATGGGCGGCCACGAAGAAGCGATCCAGTTGCTGCCCGAGGCCATCCGCATCTACAGCAGGGCCGCGGCCGCGCATCCAGCCCGCTACGAGCCGGACTTGGTACGCAGCCTGGAGAATCTCTCTCGCGACCTGGCGCGCATGGGGAACCCCGCCGCGGCGATAAGCGCGCAACGCGAGGCGATCGCCATTCGCCGGCGGCTTCAGACCATGACGGCTCGGCGGTACCGCCCCGGCTGGGCGGACGAGATGGGGCTCCTTGCCCGCGCCCAAGAAGAGTTGGAAGACGGGCTGCTCACCGCGCTTATAAATGCGGCAAACACCGTCGTGGTCCTCTTGGTGCGTGGCGAAAGCCCGGACGGCGAGCCAATCTACGCCTACGTCGGCATCCGCGCCGACCGGCTGAAGACCTTCATGGAGGCGCAAAGTCGCGGCGTGTTCTACCCCGAGGATTTCGGTGTCATCATCGAAGCCGGACACGGAGAGCCCTCACCCGAGATAAAGGCTCGAATGAGTGAGGATTACGGCTTCAATCACGACGCGATGCTCGACATTCCCGACGCCGAGGCTGCAGATGACATCACGAGGCAGTTCGTGTCCCAGGCGCACCCCGAACCCGCAGCCGCCGACGAGGAACGGGAACCGAGCGAGTAGCTGGCCGGTTCCCTTCAAAAGGAGGGCGGTCACCGGGCCGCGATCTCCAACGCCGCCGCGATCTCCTCCCGCGCCCACGCGTCCTCCCTCCCCTCTTCCCTCCCCGCAGCGCGTGCCGCGCCGCCTCGGTGCCGATGCGCCCCAGCGCCCACGTCGCGTGCCCGCGCACCAGCTCCTCCTCGTCATTGAGCGCGACGGCGAGCGTAGGGACGGCCTCGGCGCCCCAGCTGCCGAGCGCGACGGTCACGTTGCGCAGTAAACCACGCCGCTTGGTCCGCTTGAGGGGCGAGCCCTTAAAGCGCGCCCTGAACTCCTCCTGCGTCATCGTCATACACTCGATGAGCGACGGGCCATCCAGCCCCTCGCGCGCCAGGCACGCCTCCTCGGCCAACGGCGCGGCGAAGCGGTCCAGGGGCAAACTTCCTGGGAGACGTGTCGACTTCCCCATCTCTCGATCCCGCTCTCGACCGGGCGCCGTCTCGTGCGACAAAAGGACGGCGGCAGACGCCCCATCAACGTCGAACATACCCGACGCCCAGGAGCCGGGGATCGAGATCCGGCCACGGCCTCTCCCCTTGCACTTCTACAGGAGACCGTCTATTGTAGTGGCGACCTCAGGAGGACTTCCATGACCGACGACCGACTCAACCTGCCGCAGGGCACGCTCGACCTGCTCATCCTGAAAGCCATATCGGCTGAGCCCCTGCACGGATGGGCGATCTCCGAGCGCATCCGGAACGTGTCGCGCGACGCGCTGCAGGTGCCCCAGGGCTCGCTCTATCCCGCGCTGCACCGCCTGGAGCGGCGTGGCTGGATACGCGCCGAATGGGGAGCGTCCGAGAACAACCGAAAAGCCAAGTTCTACGAGCTCACGCGTGCGGGCCGCAGTCAGCTCGACGCGGAGACCGACGCCTGGGAGCGGCTCACGAGAGCCGTGTCGCTGCTGCTCAAGATGGGGTGACCACGATGCTGAGCGAGATCTGGAACGTCGTACGCTACCGGGTGCGCGCGCTGCTGGACCGCGCCGCGCTCGATCGGGAGCTCGACGAGGAGCTGAGGTTTCACCTCGAGCGCGAGGCCGAGCGGCACGAGCGTGCGGGGCTTTCCCGCGAGGACGCGCTGCGCCGCGCCGAGGCCGAGTTCGGGCACCTGGACAGCATCAAGGAAGCGAGCCGGCGCGCGCGCGGCACCGTCCCACTCGGTTCGGCGTTCCAAACCCTTCGCGGAAACCCGCGAACGCTCGGAGTGGCGTGCGCGGTCGCGGCCACCGGGCTGGGGCTGGCGTACATGACCGCGGCGGGGGCGCCGGCGCTCTATCCAGCCCTCAACGGGCTGGCGCTCCTGATGGGCCTCGCGCTGTACGGCCTTCTGCGCCCCCACGCGGGGGAGGCGCGGGGCCTGCCGGCCGGGGTGACGCTCGCCTTTGGCGCCGTGCTGCTCGCCACGACGCTCTTCGGGGTCTCGGTCGAGGGGGCTTCCCGGTGGATCCGGATCGCGGGCGTCTCCCTGCAGATCAGCCTCGTCCTCCTTCCCGCGATGCTGGTCGCGTTCGCGCGGCAGCGGGACCTGCTGTCCACGCTGGGAGTGATCCTGGCCGCGGTGGCGCTGGCGCTTCAGCCGGACCGTGCGATGGCGGGCGTGCTCGCGTCCGCCCTGGCCGTGCTGGCCGTGCGCCGGCGTGACCGCTGGGTGGGGGCGGCGCTCGGGATCGCCGCCACCGGGTTCGCGGTGACCCTGCTTCGCCCCGACACGCTCCCCGCCGTGCCGTACGTGGACAAGATCCTCTACACGGCGTTCGACGTCCACGTGATGGCGGGCCTGGCGGTGGTCTGCGGCGCGCTGCTGCTCGCGCTCCCGGCACTCCCGGGGAGAAAGCTCGGTGCGGAGAACGGCGACGCGTGCGCCGTGTTCGGGATCGTGTGGCTGGGGATCGTGGTGGCCGCCGCGGCGGGAAACTATCCCACGCCGCTCGTTGGCTACGGCGGAAGCGCGGTCGTGGGGTACGTGCTCAGCCTGGCGTTCCTCCCCGGCCCGGTGCGGTCCACCGCCGCCGTGCGAAGCCGGGCGCGGGACGAGCAGCCCGCGGAGAAAGGGACGGTCTTCGATCTCCGGATCGGGATCGTGTGATCACCCCGAAGGGAGATTGGCGGGAGACACGCTCGCCAGTCCCCCTTCGATGCTCCCGCGGGCCCTGCGCTGGCCCCGCGAACCTCCCCCCGGCGAACTCGCGCCGACCGTCCTGATCGCCCTCCGGGATTGGGGAGCCTGCAGGTGCTGCCGGGTCTTCCCGTGGCGGCGAACAAGCGCGTCCGGCATGCTCCGCGTATCAGGAAGCGTGACGCGCAATTTGTCATCGACAAAGGCGCGAAGAACGCGGTAGTGCCGGGTAATCGTCGCGTGCGCCTCGAGATGTCCAGATAGGCAGGTGGCGCCGCGCGAGTTGGAACGCCGGTGCCGGGACGCGAAGCGAAATGATCCGACCAGGGCGAACGCCGCCACGAACCTCCGTCTGACACGACATGTCATCCAACAAGAACTCACCCCGCGCTGGCGTATCAGCGATTTTCTCCGTGCTACGCCGATACCGCTACTGGCTCCTGGCCCTCCTTTCCGTTGCCTTCCTACGCTATGCATGGACGGAAGTCACGCGGGTTCGAGGGAATCAGACGGTGGCGTTCCGCGCGGCGGCGCGGACGTGCCACCAGTCCGGGCCACTGCGCTATTGCGTGTACCGCGACGCGGCCGGCACCAACGGGGACGTCGTCTATCACCTTCATGGGCGAAACCTGGACGAGCAGATCTGGAACGACGACACGTACTACACGGCCATGCTGCAGGCGCAGTGGCAACGTTCCGGAGTGGTCCCGCCGACCGTCGTCACCCTGAGCTATGGGCCGGCCTGGCTCCTGACGCCGAAGGGCAGGCAACCCGGGAGCGGTCTCCTGGAAGACCTGATGGCGCGGCTTCCGGAGATCGAGGCCCGGGTGGGTCGTCCTCGACACCGGATCCTGCTCGGTGAATCGATGGGGGGGCTCAACGTGCTTGTCGCGGGCCTCTCCTATCCGTCCAGGTTCGCCAAGGTGGCGGCGCTGTGCCCGGGGGTGTATGCGGTTTCGCCCTTCGCATCCCTGTCCACGATCAGGGCCGCGGCGGAGCGCACCGGCGCGAACCCCAAGATCATCCTGGGGATCTGGCTGCTGGCAAGGAAGTACGCCGCGGATGACGGCGAGTGGCGCCGCATCTCGCCGCTGGCCCTGGCCGAGCGCTCGGGGCCGGGGTATCCGGCGCTGTATCTCTCGTGCGGGCTGTACGACGCCTACGGCAACTACGAAGGCACGGAGCGGCTGGCCAGCATGACACGGCAGCGCGGCGTGCCGACCGTGTGGCAGCCGAACTACGGCGGTCACTGCGCGGTGAACGTGCCTTCGCTGGCAGAATTCCTGGTCCGGTGACACCGTGCCTGGACGGCGCGCACGGGCGAGACCGTGCCGGGCTGCAACCGGATTCTTCCGCCGGAAGGCGCCCGTGACGCCGCGCGAAGGAAGGGACCGGGCAGGGCGCCTTCCTCGCCCAGGATGACGGCACGGAGCCCGGTCCAAACGTCCCAAGTCGACCGGCGTGGTCCCGGACGTGTGGCGGCCTCCTGCTCCGCGCCCCCTCCGGGCTCGCGGAGCTCGCCCACCTCCCCCAAGAACCCCTGGGGAAGGTTGGACATGGGCGGCTTTCATCCTACAAGGTGCGCGCAGCGCCGGGTGACTCGGGAAGTCACCGCCGATGTG
>NZ_DASURI010000297.1:0-4266 GCF_036280135.1 Longimicrobium sp. | reverse complement strand
GAGCCGGGGTACTCTGCTTCGTTTGCGGCCTGTGCGCGATCAGGGCAGGAGCAGACTGATGGAAGCGCACGGCGGATAGTGCGATTGTATGGCAAATAAGGTGAGGGTGGGGTAAGTTGACAGGGTAAACGAGAACAAACTCCACACGCGCTCCCGCAATCCCGATGAGAATCCGCCTGCTGACCCTCGTGCTCGCCTGCGCCGCCGCCACTGGCTGCAGCGACCTGTCATCCGCTCCCACCGCGGCCCCGTCCGATCCCGCGGCCAGTCAGAACGGGCTCATCCTGGGTTCAGGCAACCGGACGGATTCCACGACGACGCAGTCAGGCCAGGCAACGAGCGCGGCGGGCGTGGGCTTCGGCTCAGGCGGTTGATCGGCTGAACGACAAACCGCAACTGCTTCTCACGCAGAGCCGCAGAGGCGCAGAGTACCCCGGTTCAGCGCGAGCCGGGGTACTCTGCCGTTATAGCCGGCAACACCTCGCCACCGCGCGTAAAACTCGGCCCTGGCTGGGGATGGGGTACTCTGCTGCCTCTGCTCCCTCTGCGTGAGAAATGCAGTTAGGGGTTGCCGTTCCCGCTATCTACGGAAAAAGCAGTTGACAGGAATCGAGCAGCGTGCTAACCTACGGAAGAACCCGTAGCGGAGACGACGGATGGACGAGATCAGCTTTACACCACGCGAGCTGGACGTGATGAGCATCCTGTGGCGCGCGGGATCGGGGACAGTGACGGAGGTACGCGAGGGGCTGGACGAGGAGCTGGCCTACACGTCCGTCCTCTCCGCCCTGCAGACGCTGGAGGAAAAGGGCTTCGTGCGCCACGAATCCGAGGGGCGCGCGTACCGCTACTTTCCCACCGTGGAGCCCGAGAACGCCGGCCGCAGCGCCCTGGCCCGCATCCGCGAGGCCGTGTTCGGCGGATCGGCCGAGCTGCTGTTCGCGCAGCTCGTGAGCGACCGCAGGCTCAAGCGCGAGGAGCTGGAGCGCATGCGCCGCCTGCTGGCCCAGCGCCTGGACGAGGAGGAATCGTGATCGCCTCGTGGATGCTGTACGCGCTCCTGGTGAGCGTGCTGGTGGCCGCCGGCGCGTGGCTGCTGGAAGAGATGGTGCGCCAGCGCGGCGGCCCCGTCCGCTTTCTGTGGCTGGGCGCCCTGGCCGCCACCGTGGCCCTCGTGGCCGCCGCGCCGCTCCGGATCGCGAAGCCGATGGAGATCAGCGTGAAGATGGCCGAATCGGCTCAGCCGGCCGGCGCGGCGGGCATCCGCCAGGAGGGGATCGGCGCTTCGCTCGCGGCGGCGCTGATGTCCGCGCGGGACGCCGTCTCACATCCGCTGCGGGCGGCGGCGCGGATGGGCGAGGGGCCGGCGGGGACGGCGCTGGGTATTGGATGGATGATCCTGAGCGCGGCGGTGCTGGCCCTCGCGGCGGTCACCATCCTTCGCGCGCGGCGGGCCCGGCGGACGTGGCCCATGGCCGACGTGGCGGACGCGCGCGTGCGGGTGGCGCCGCGGACGGGGCCGGCCGTGCTGGGCGTCCTCCATCCCGAGGTCGTGGTGCCGTCGTGGCTGCTGGAGGCGCCGGAAGAGGAGCAGCGGCTGGTGGTGCTGCACGAGGCCGAGCACGTGCGCGCCCGCGATCCGCTGGTGCTGGCGGCGGGGTGCGTGGCTACGGCGCTGGTGCCGTGGAGCCCGGCCGCGTGGTGGATGCTGCTGCGGCTGCGCGCCGCAGTGGAGCTGGACTGCGACGCGCGGGTGCTGCGTCGCGGCGTGCGGCGGCGTGAATACGGAACGCTGCTGATCGAGATGGCCGGGCGCGGGCCCGGGCTTTCCCTGGGTGCGCCGGCGCTCGCCGGCTCGCCCTCTACCCTGGAACGGAGAATTCGCGCGATGAACGTCGTACTTCCCCGCACCGCCCGGCTTCGCGCCGCGCTGTTCGCCACGCTGGGGCTGGGCCTGCTGGCCGGCGCCTGCGAGAGCCCCCTGCCCACCACCGCCGAGGTGGAGCGGATGGACGTCCGCGGCCTCCAGGCACGCACCCTGGCCCTGCAGCCCGGCGCCACCGGCGACGTCACCTACGTCGTGGATGGAACGCAGGTCCCGGCCGCCGAGGCCCTCGCCATTCCCGCGGAACGCATTGCCCGCATCGACGTGAACCGCGCCGAGGGCGGCGCCAACGTCATCCGCCTGGAGACGCGCGAGGCGGCCGGTCTCCCCGCCGACGGCAGCCGGCCGCGGGTGGACATCACCACGCGGCAGCCCGGCGGGCCCGTGCTGGCCGTGCAGGAGCCGGGCTCCGGGACCCAGGCGCGGCGCTTCGACGGGCTGGTGATCATCGACGGCCAGGTGCGCGACAACGCGGCGCTGCAGTCGCTGAACCCCGACCGCATCGAGAGCATCGACGTGATCAAGGGCGACGCGGCCGCGGCGCTGTACAGCGACCCGCGCGCGGCCAGCGGCGTGATCCGCGTGACCACCAAGGCGCCCGCGAACCGCTGACGCCGCGCTGATCTCCGTGGAGGTGCCGGTCCGTCCCGCGGCGGCCCGGCACCGTTCCGGGGGATCTGCGTCCACCCCGCCTTGCCGCTGATTCCGGTCGGAATCGCGGCAGGCGGATTCGTGGTTCAGGTCCTTCGGGCAAAACGGCGCCCCCGCATCCGGCCAGGCGGATGCGAGGGCGCCGCTTTGTGTTGGAGACCACCGACGTGCGTGTGGGCGTGCACCGCGCAAGCGCCCCAAGAGGTGTTTGGTCCCACACCTCCATTCAGCTCGCCCGGAAGCGTCATCCTGAGGAGCCGCCGCGTAAACCCTCGTTTGTGCGTGATCCATGGCGGCGACGAAGGATCTTGCCCGCGAAGCTCGGGGGCGACCCTCGTGCGCGGAATCCGTTTCTGAGTCTCGCACACAAGATCCTTCGGTCGCGCCACAATTCTGCGTGCGATCACGTTACGCGCGGCGCTCCCTCAGGATGACGCGTCGCGGACGCAGGTTCCAAGCAGCCTCTCAGAATGACAGCGCGGGGCAGGAACGGCGGGACCGCGTCGCGGTCGTGAAACGACACGAGCCGCGGACGGCAGGCTGCCGTCCGCGGCTCGTCTTCATCCACCCGGTGGAAGACCTACTTGCCGGGGCCGGCCGGGTAGAGCGTGAACACGGGCTGCACGTCGCCACGGTCGGGGATCAGGCGGAAGGGCTCGATGCGCACGCGCACGTCATCCCCGTCCGGCTCCATCACCACCAGCATCCCGCGCGCGACACCCATGGGGCCCGCGTTGTAGTACTTCACGCCCACGTGATACGCGCCGGCGATCACCCGGTCCGTGCGCACCACCTCGGGTCCAAAGCCCTGGACGATGTCCTCCAGCAGCCGCAGCCCGCTGGGCGCCGTGCGACTGGCGTAGAAGACGTGCGCCCCGCGCGGATCCACCACGTGCAGGTCCACGTCGTTGCCGTCCGTGTCCCACGTCATGGTGATGCGCAGCCGGTCCGGGCCGGCTCCCAGCTCCACGCCGTGCGCTTCGGCGCGGCGCCGGATGTCGGCCGCCATCCCCGGCTCGGCGCGCATCCAGGCGCGGTAGACGTAGCCCAGCTCGTCGCGGACGACCTGCGCGGCGTTGCCGTACCACCGGTCCACGGGCGTGGCCAGCGCCGCCTCCAGCACCTCCGCCGCCTCGCGCGGACGGCCGGACTGCCACAGCAGCAGCGCCAGCGTGCGGCGCGGGTTGGGCAGGTCCGGGCGCAGCTCCACGGCGCGGCGGGCGGGCGCCTCCCACGCGTCGCGAGCCCCCACGCGCCACAGCAGCAGGGCCGCGCGCTGCAGCATCTCCGGCCGCGACGGCGCCACCTCCACCAGCGAGCCCGTGGCGCGATACGCCTCCGCCGTGCGGCCCAGGTGATGGCTGGCCAGGGCCAGGCTCTCGTAGACCTGCGGATTGTCCGGGTCCATGGGCTGCCACTGGTACGCCACCTCGCGCAGCTCCGCCCAGCGCTCCGATTCCGCCAGGGCCTCGCTCAGCTGGTTGTACAGCGCGCGATCGCGCGGATCGGCCCGCAGCGCGGCGCGCAGGCTGTCCGCCTCGCCCGGGCGAAAGCGGCGCGCGCCCACCCACTCCGGCAGCGGCTCGCGCGCGGGCTCCGGCGCGCTGGCCGCGACCGGTGGCGTCGCGACCGCGACGGTTCCCTGCCCCGTGACGACCGCACCCTCCACGTTCGCCCGTGCGCCCTGCTCCGGCGCGGGTGGGGCCACCGGCATCGGCGGAGGAGGAGGC
>NZ_DASURI010000296.1:0-3970 GCF_036280135.1 Longimicrobium sp. | reverse complement strand
GGGGGAACAGCTGGCCGCCGGGTACCTGGCCCGGCGCGGGTGGGAGATCGTCCACCGCAATTACAGAATCGGACACCGCGAGATCGACCTCGTCGCAAAGTGCGGCGAGGTCGTCGCTTTCGTGGAGGTCAAGACGCGCGGCGGGCTGGGGTACGGGCACCCGCTGGAGGCCATCACGCGAAAGAAGCGGCGCGAGATCCAGCAGGTGGCCGCCGCGTGGATCGAGGCCCACGGCCGGCCGGACTACACCTACCGCTTCGACGCCGTCGCCATCCTGCTCCCCGCCGGCGGCGACCCGGTCATCGAGCACGTGGAGGACGCCTGGCGGATGTGGTGACGCCGATGCGAATCGTTTCGCGTCACCACGGGATCATCCGTGGTCCGGACTTCGCGCGAATGCCGAGGATTCTGCCTGTCGGAAACGGCCTTGCCACCAGGAAAAGGCGAAGCCCCGGGACAGTCCCCGGGGCTTCGCGTCGTCCATCCGGCGATACGGAGCCGAGAGCGGTTCAGACGGTCCAGTCGCACCACCCGCACGTGTTGCAGTAGCCGGTGGCGCCGGTGCGCTGCGCGGGCTTGGAATCGTTGACCGGGGCCTTGGCGACCTCGAACGTCGTGACCTGCAGGGCCTCCACGTTCAGCTGCATCTTGCTCATCAGAACGTCCTCCGGATGGGAATGGATGCGTCCCGGCATCACCGGAACAAGCGAATCGTGTCCGCATAGGTGAGACACCACACCTATCATCGGCAGCCGTGTGCAAACGTGCAACAACCCGCGCCAACACGGCCAATCCGGGCACGCCCCCGCCGGCTCCGTTGAGGGGACTGGACGGGGAGGCTATATTCCGTCGTCGCTCATCGATCTCCCTTTCATCCGGCAGTTCTCCGTGTCGCGCACCGCACTCGCACGCCGTTACCGCCCGCGCCACTTTGACGAGGTCGCCACGCAGGAGCACGTGTCGCAGACGCTGCGCGCGGCCGTGCAGCGCAACCGCGTGGCGCACGCGTACCTGTTCTGCGGGCCGCGCGGCGTGGGCAAGACCACGCTGGCGCGCGTGCTGGCCATGGCGCTCAACTGCCCCAACCGCACGCCCGAGGGCGAGCCGTGCGGCGTGTGCGACAGCTGTGAGCGCATCTGGGCCGGCCGCACGTCGCTGGACGTGGTGGAGATCGACGCCGCCAGCAACCGCGGCGTGGACGACGCCCGCGACCTTCGCGAGCGGGCCATGTACGCCCCGTCGGAAGAGGACCGCTTCAAGGTCTACATCATCGACGAGGCGCACATGCTTACCCGCGAGGCGTGGAACGCCCTCCTCAAGATCCTGGAGGAGCCGCCCCCACGGGTGATCTTCGTCTTCGCCACGACGGAGCCGCAAAAGATCCAGCAGGCCGCGCCGCCCATCCTGTCGCGCTGCCAGCGCTTCGACTTTCACCGCATCAGCACGGCGGACCTGGTGGGCCGGCTGCGGACGGTGCTGGGGTACGAGGGCATCACCGTGGGCGACGAGGTGCTCGTCCCCATCGCCCAAAAGGCGGACGGCGGGATGCGCGACGGCCTGTCGCTGCTGGACCAGGTGCTCAGCTTTACGGAAGGGGCGCCTTCCGCGGACGACGTGCGGCGGATCCTGGGCCTCGTGGGCACGGAGGTCTACCTGGACCTGTTCGGCATCATCGCCGAGCGGCGCTCCGCGGACGTGTTCCGCTTCGTGGGGCGGATGCTGGAGGAGGGATACGACCTGGCCGAGTTCTACCGCGGCCTGGCGGACTTCATCCGCGCCCTGCTCATCGTCCGCCTGGGCGGTGGCGAGGTGGAGGCCATCCCGCAGCACCTGCAGCCCACGGTGGAGGAGATGGCGTCGCGGTTCGCGCCGGGCGACCTGCTGCGCATGCTGGCGCAGGTGGCGGAGCTGGACGCGGACGGCCGGTTCCGCAAGAGCGGCGAGCAGCGCATCCTCATCGAGCTGCTGCTGCTTCGCTTTGCGTACCTGGAAAGCACCGTCAGCCTGGAGGACGTGCTCTCCGCGCTGGGCGGGGGAAGCGGCGGCGGTGGCGGAGACGGCGGGGCACCCCGGGGAAACTTCGGGGGCGGCCGGCCGGGGCAGCCTGACGCCCGGCCCGGTCGCCTGACCGAGCCCACCCCGCAGCCCCAGTCTTCGGCGCCGACGCAATCGACCGCCGGCTTCGCGCAGCCGCGCACGTCGGACGCACCGGGCCCGCCGACGGCGTCCGCCGCGCCCGCGCGCCCGGTGGAGCCCGCGCCGCAGCCCCGCGCGCCCGAGGCGCCGCCGGCTCCGCGTCCGGCCGAGCCGGCCCCGGCCCGTGCCGCCGCGCCGGTCCAGCCGACGCCGCACGCCGAGCCGGCGCCCCGTCCGGAGCCCGCGCCGCGCCGTGAGCCGGAGCCCCGCCGCGAGCCGGAGCCGCGTCCCGCCATGGCGCAGGCGTCCGCGCCCGTGCGCCCGGCGCCCGCGTACGACGGCCCGCCTTCGTACGACGACGTGCCCATCGGCGACGAGCCGTACGACGACATCCCGTATGATGACTACGGGCCGCCGCCGGCCCGCGTGCAGGTGGGCGCCCCGATGGCGCCTGCCCGGCCGGAGCCCGTCAGCCCGCCGCCGGCGCCCCGGCAAACGCCCGGATTCGCGCAGCCGCCCGTTGCGGAGGCCGCGCCTCCCGCCCTGTCGGACGGCGCGGGGGGCCCGCTGGACCCGCGCTCGCTGTCGGACGCGTGGAAGGCGATCATGGCGGACCCCACGGCCATCCCCGGCGCCCTGCGGATGATCCTGCGCTCCGTGGTCCGCGTGGTGCCGGCGGGCGACGGGCAGGCGCGCGTGGAGATGCCCACGGCGTCGCTCAACATCCCCGAGGTCAGCAGCGTCAGCACCAGGCGGACGCTGGAGGACGCGCTGGGCAGGCGGCTGGGGCGCCGGGTGACGGTGGTGTACGCGGCCACCGAGGGCCCGGCCATGGGCAACGGCGGCGGCTCCGGCGGCCCGGCCCGCATCACCAGCGAAAGCGCCAGGCGCGACCGGCTCAACCGCATGATGGAAGGGGAACCGGTCCTCGCTGCGGCGGTACAAGCATGGGACCTGGAACTGGTTGACTGAGCGCGGGTTGCGCCCTCCTCGCGGACGGGCGCGGCCGGCGCTGGCGTGCATTCCTTACCTGATGATGATCCGCACAGGCGGCACAACGAGATGAACAACTTTCAGCAGATCCTGGAGATGGGCCAGCAGGTGCAGGCCCGCATGTCGCAGCTGCAGACGGAGCTGGGGCAAAAGACCGTGTCCGTGAGCACGGGCGGCGGCATGGTCACGGCCACGGCCGACGGGCGCGGCAAGCTGCGCACCCTCAAGATCGACCCGTCCGTGGTGCAGGCCGGCGACGTGGAGATGCTGGAGGACCTGGTGATCGCCGCCGTGAACGAGGTGCAGAACCGCGCCAACGAGCTGTACGAGGGCGAGATGCGCAAGCTCTCGGGCGGGCTGCAGATGCCGTTCAACCTCCCGGGGCTCTGAGCCCTTGTCGGCCATCGACGAGCTCGTCGGCGAGCTGGCGCGGCTGCCGGGGATTGGCCGCAAGACGGCCCTGCGCCTGGCGTTTCACCTGCTCAAGCAGCCGGAGGACGACGCGCGCCGGCTAGCCCGCAGCATCGTGGACGTGCGCGAGAAGGTGCGCCCCTGCGGCCGCTGCGGAAACCTGTCGGAGCAGGACCCCTGCGCCATCTGCAACAGCGCCCGGCGCGACGTTTCGCTGGTGTGCGTGGTGGAGGAGGCCAGCGACATCATGGCCATCGAGCGCACAGGCGAGTACCGCGGGCTGTACCACGTCCTGGGCGGGCGCCTGTCGCCCCTGGACGGCATCGGCCCGTCGGAGCTGAACGTGAAGCCGCTGCTGGAGCGCATCGGCCAGGGCGACGTGCGCGAGGTGGTGCTGGCCACCAACCCCAGCGTGGAGGGCGAGGCCACG
>NZ_DASURI010000295.1:0-5122 GCF_036280135.1 Longimicrobium sp. | reverse complement strand
TGTATCCCGGCTTCGTCTCCACGGCCATGCGCGAGCACGCCGTGGGGCCGGATGGAAAGCCGCTGGGCTCCAGCCCCGTCCGCGAGGCGGAGGTGATGACGCCCGAGACGTGCGCGCGGCAGACCCTGGCCGCCATGGCCTCGCGCCGGCGCGAGCGGGTGATGACGCTGCGGGGCAAGGTGGGCGCGTGGATCAAGCTCGTCGCGCCGGGCGTGGTGGACCGCGTGGCGCGCCGCGCCATCGAGCAGGGCCGCTGACGGGCAACCTTTTGGGCGCGCGCGGGTTCCAATCCGCCGACGTATGCAATTGATCCGGAACCCGTTGCCCTGTTTGACGATGTCGCGCCTGCGCCCGTTCCTTCCGCTGCTGCTCCTTCCCGTCCTGGCGTCCGCGGCCGCCCCGCCGCGCCTGGTGTCGGGCTACTACACGGTGAGCTGGGAGCAGCAGTCGTTCACCCCGTGCAACCGCCCCGTCTCGTTCACGGACCGCGGCGCGTGGTGGGTGTCCAACCCTGGGCCCATGATGCCGGCGTACCGCGACCTGGTGGAGGGCGACTGGGGGACCATCTTCGTCACCGTGCGGGCGGACCTCACGGAGCCGGGCCAGTTCGGGCACCTGGGCGGATACAGCCGCGCCATGGCCGTGGTGGAGCTGGTGGATGCCCGCGCGCCGTCCGAAACGCGCGACGACTGCGCGCGCACGGCCGAGACCGAGTAGCGCGCGACGGCGGATGGGGATGGACGAGACGCCGGCCGGGGATTCGCCTCCCCGGCCGGCGTCTTTGCGTCCCCCCCCGCTCGCGCCCCCCGCCGCCGAAGCGTATCTTCAAGCCGCGACGAACGATCGCGCCCGACGCGAATCGTCCGTGCGGAAAGCAGTTCTCCCCCTCCCCCGCGAAGCGGGGGCAGGGGGTCGGGGGGTGGGGGCCCTCGGCGGGCGAGAGATACTTCGCTCATCCGCTCCAGCCCCGGCGCCCACGATGAAGTTCGCTGACGAAGCAAGACCGCAATCAGGAACCATGTTCAACGAATATCCGGCCGACGCCCCCAAGGGGCCCAGCGCGTACGATCCCAAGGTGCGGCGCCGCAACGTCATCACCGCCTTTTTGGTGCTGCTGTTCGTCCTGGTGCTGATGGCCATCCCGGCCACGTACCGCAAGTTCCAGCAGCGCGAGGCCGTGTACGACACGCACGCCGCGGCCGTGCAGGCCCAGGCGGTGGAGAACGGCGACATCCCGACGTTCGTCCCGCCGACGGCCACGGAGATCCACACGCGCAGGAACCGCCAGACGGACCAGCGCTTCGTGCGCTTCAACTTCCAGCCGGCCGAGGTGCCCGCCCTCACCCGCGGCATGCGGCGCGTGGAGGGCGAGGAGGCGCTCAAGCGGGTGTCCGTGCCGTCGCCCGGGTGGAGCCGGTGGTGGCTCATCACCAGCCGCACGCTCACGGGCGGCCAGGGGGAGTACCTGGAGGTGTACCACATCCCGTCGGGACCGGACCGCGGCTACCTGGCCCTGGATCCGCGCACCCGCCACGGCTACTTCTGGAGCCGATGAACGCCGCCGCCCGACTGCTGCTGTGCGCCGCCGCCGCGCTCCCGCTGCTGGCCTCCGCCGCCGCGTGCGGGGGCGACAAGACGCCGCCCCCGCGCCTGCCCGCCGAGGACACCACCGTCGCCGTCGCCGGCCCCACCGTGGTCGTGGCGTGGCGGCGCGTGAGCCAGGCGGAGGTGGACGCGGACGAGGACCTGGCCCTGCAGCTGTTCGACTTCGAGCGGTACGTGGGCAACGTCACGCCGCGCCTTCAGCAGGCGGGGGTCACGGTGCATCAGGTGGGCGCAAAGCGGGTGCGCGTGGCCGATGCAGGCCGGCAGGTGGCCGACGTGCGGACGGAGCAGCCGCGCTACGTGCTGGCCGCGCCCGGCAAGCCGCCGCAGGTGATCGAGGGCCTGCAGACGGACGCCGCCCTGCTGCGCGCCGCCGCCGACTACTTTGCCCGCCCCGACCTGCGCCCCGACGCCCGCTGATCGGTTCGGTCTGCAGAGAGCCGGCCCGGGCTGCCCGGCCGGCTCTCGAATCATCTCCCGTCAGCCCCCCAGCATCCTCGTGTAGCCTACCTGTGCGTTGACCCTGGAAGACGTCTTGTGTATCATATATGAGCCGTTAGGCCGGCTAACGACTCATATATACGACTCTCCGTGAAGCCGACCACGTTTGACCTGATGCCCTTGCGGGTCCGGAACTCGCTGGCGAAGTTCGGCGCCGACATCGCACTGGGGCGCCGCAAACGCGGGCTGACCGGGGCCATGATGGCGGAGCGGATCGGCGTGTCGCGGTCCACGTACTTCCGGGTGGAGAAGGGGGATCCCACCGTGTCGATGGGCGTGTACGCCATGGCCATGTTCGTGCTGGGCCTGGGAACGCCGTTCGCCGACCTTGCTGATGCCCGCGGGGATGAGCTTGGCCTTGCGCTCGACGCGGAGCGCGTGCCCAAGCGGGTGCGTGCGCGAAAGGAGCCGCGGCCCACGTGACTCGCGCGGTCCAGATCTGTCTGGGAAATGCGGAGCGGCTGATCGGCACGCTGCGCTACAATCGCGAGGGCTCGCGGGAAAGCGCGGCGTTCGAGTACGACCTCTCGTGGCTGGAGCGGGCGGATCGGTTCAGCATCGATCCGGCGCTGCAGCTGGTCGCGGGTCCACAGTTTCACCGTCGCTCTCCGCACGGCTCCATCTTTCACGCCGCCATCGCGGATACCGAGCCGGACGGCTGGGCACGCCGCGTCATCATGCGCGACCACGCCAAGCGCCGAGGCACGCAGGACGGGTGGGGAACTGGCGCCGCTTCTCGGGGCACTGGACTTTCTTCTCGAAGTGGATGACGTGAGCCGCGTGGGCGCGCTGCGGTTCCGGGACGAATCGGGCGTGTTTCGCCGCGCGCATGAGACAGGTGAGCGTGGGGTGCCGCCGCTCGTGGAACTGCGCCACCTCCTCGCAGCTTCTCGCGCCGTGGAGACCAACACCGAAACGGCCGCGGACCTGGCGTATCTTCGCGGTCGGGGTACGTCCCTGGGCGGACTGCGTCCCAAGTGTACGGTGATGGACGACGATGGACGGCTCTCGATCGGCAAGTTCCCCAGCGTGGCGGACGAGCGGGCCGTTACGAAAGGCGAGGTGCTCGCGCTGCAGCTGGCCGCGGAGGCCGGCATCGATGCGGCGGAGGCACGGCTCGTCATGAGCGACGGCGCGCCGGTCGCGCTCATCCGACGTTTCGACCGCGTGCCGGGCGGGCGCATCCTCTACATCTCCGCGGCCACCCTGCTGGGCGTGGAGGCGGACGATCCCAGCGACCACACGTATGCCGAGATCGCCGACGCGCTGCGCGTCCACGGCGCGGATGCCCGCGCCGATATCGAAGAATTGTGGCGGAGGATCGCCTTCTCGATCCTCATCACTAACGTCGACGACCACCTGCACAACCACGGGTTTTTGCACGTGGAAGCCGGCCTGTGGCGTCTTGCGCCTGCGTTCGACGTGAATCCCTTTCCGGACCCCGTCCGCGAGTTGAAGACGTGGATCACGGAAGACGCGGGTCCCGAGGCTTCCATCGACGCATTGATGGCCGCCGCTCCCTATTTTCAACTCGCGCCCGGTCGCGCGCGGCAGGTCATCGGCGAGGTGGAATCCGCTGTGAGTCGTTGGCGGCAGGTTGCGCGGCAGATCGGCATGACAGGGCTGGAGATCGACCAGTTCGCCGACGCTTTCGAGCACGAGGAGCGCGCGGCTGCCCAGCGGGCTGCCTCTGGTCGCTGACGCGGCAACGGGCAACCGCACGCGCCGTCGCCGCAGGCTATTCCCTGTTCCCTGTTCCCTGTTCCCTGTTCCCTATTCCCTGAAAGATGGCCGTTTCTCCCGAGTTCCGTGCGTTTGTCGTGGAGTCGCTGGGGCGCGTGGCGCCGACGGTGACGTCGCGCGGCATGTTCGGCGGCGTGGGGATCTACTCCGCCGGGATCTTCTTTGCCGTCATCGACGACGAGACGCTCTTCCTCAAGGTGGACGACACCAACCGGGGCGACTACGAGGCCATCGGCACGGGCCCGTTTCGCCCCTTTGGCGAGGACAAGCAGGGGATGCAGTACTACGAGCTCCCCGCCGACTACCTGGAAGACGCCGACCGCCTGCGCCCGTGGGTGGAAAAGTCCATCGACGTGGCCCGCCGCGCCCGCAAGGGCAAGAAGAAGTAGCGGATTGCCGCCCTGTCCACTCGGCCCTGTGCCGATTCCGTGACTGAAAAGGATGCGCGCCGGCCGATCCGGGGCTGTCCGATGTGGCTGGAGCCGATCGGACGCCCGCGAAGGTGAACAGGCGTGGGAAAACGACGGCCGATCGGCCGGTTTTGGGCCGCGCAACGAGGCCGCGAAGGGGGACGCGGCCGCCCGAACGGGCCGGAACGGCCACCGAAGGGTGCTGAAGCGTACGCAACGTGGCGCACTTCGCCCGCTCCTCTTGTGAACGAGCCGGTTGTCCCCTACTGTATGGCTCGGAAAGCGAGCCCTGTGGACAACAGCAGCCCCTCGAGAGGGGGCGGAACGGAGACGGGTACGGATGCCGCCGCGCAAAGACGACGCATCGGTAGAGACGCTCAGGGAGGCCGCGCGCACGTTCGTGGATGCCACCAGCCTCAGGCAGGCGGCCCGCGACATCGGGATGAGCCCCACGGGTCTGCGTGGGTTCCTGGATGGTGCCGCGCCGTACGTAAAGACCGAGCGCAAGCTGCGCTCCTGGTACCTGCGCGAGGCCAGCCGCAACGTGCAGGCGGTGTCGGCGGAGAACGCCAGCAACGCGCTCAAGCTCCTGGTGAACCACTTCGCCCCGGCGTACGGCCGCGAGACGATGCTGGAGCTCATCGACGTGCTGGAGCGCCGCGCCCGCGACAGCCAGACGCCGGTGCCGGCATGGGTGAGCGAGCTGCGGGAGCGCTACTCGGAGTAGCGGGCCGGCCGCGGGCGCGTCTGGCCGCGGCCCCTGCGTTGGTTCTTCCCTGACGCGAACGGCTCGCGGGGCGGATGTCTGCCTCGCCGGCCGCCGCATGGAATTGTCACCCTCTCCGGGATCTCGTCCCGGCGGG
>NZ_DASURI010000294.1:0-8153 GCF_036280135.1 Longimicrobium sp. | reverse complement strand
CCCTCAGGAAATCAACGCCCTTGATCCAGATCGGGGATCAATCCAGGCAGGCATTCACGCCGCTTCCGTGAGCCTGCGGAACTCGGCCCTTGCCTGCTCTACGATGCTCGCCGTCGAACCCGGGCGCCGACGCGGGCGGCTGGATCATCGCGGCCGGCGGTTGGGAAATGCACTCCGCACGTCCTGTCGCTGATGGAGGATGCGATGTACGTGGATGCCGGTCCGCGTGCGGCGGTAAAAGATGATGAAGGGTTTCGAAGGGTAGCTCCGCAGGCGCGGCCGTAGCTCGTCGCGTACGCGGCCCAGGGACGGCACCTGCGCGAGCAACTCCATCGTCACCGCGAGCCGGTCGATGACGCGGTTGCCGGCGTGTGTGGTTCCGGCCTTCCTGGTTGCGTACAACGCCGCGGCGACGAGGTCGCGCCGCGCAGTCGGTGAGAGGGTGTATTCGCTCACGGCCGTCTCGATCTGTATGGACGAGGAAGGGGCCGCCAACGATCACCTGTCCAGTTTGCCTCGTCAATTCCCCGCCAAAACACGGCCACGGGCCAAACACGCCTGTGCGATAGCGGACCCAAAACGGCCGCGCTCAACCGGCATCCTGCGTCCAAATCCGCTCCGAAAACGACAGCGCCCGCCGCAATTGAGTGCGGCGGGCGTGCCAGTTCTGGTTGGGAGCGTGGATCAGCGGATGGGTTCGCGCCGGCCGCTCGTGCTCGTGCCCTCCGTCAGGCGCGTGAACTCGGACCGGGCCTGCGCCACGGCGGTGGGCCCGTGGATGATCTCGCCGCGCTCGTACTCCGCGATGGCGGGGTCCAACTGCGTCCGCAGTGCCTCCAGGCGTGCCTGGTGTTCCTTGCGTTCACGCGAAAGCAGGCGCAGGGCGTGGCGCACGACTTCGCTCGCGGACTTGTACTCACCCGATTGCACCAGATCTTCTACGAGGCGGTCGAGCTCGGGCGTCAGCGATACGTTCATGGGAGCTCTCCTTTGCGGGACCGGGTGTGCAAGCAGCGAATGAATCTTATATCCAGATAACGAGAATTGTCAATCTTTGTTATGGAGGAGAAAGGAACGGCCGGCGGCTCCGGGGAGCCGCCGGCCTTCTGCCTCACCGGACCCGGCTCAGCCGCCGCTCAGCGGAAGCAGAGCGCGGAACTGGCGCCCGAGGGAGCCACCGGCAGCGAGCCGGGCTTGCGGTAGTTGCCGCGGTTGTACTGGCCGCCCACCATCAGCGCCTTGCGCTGGTAGGCCTGCTGCTGTGCGATCACCTGCCCGCGCTGGAACGTGGCGCGGTTCAGGCGGCTGGCGCCGTCGGCCATGGGGTCGTTCATCCCCATGCCTCCGCACCCCGAGTTGAAGCTCATCCCGGCGCACCCCGACGCGCCCAGCGCGAGCAGGGCGGCCACGGCGGGGGCGGTGAATCGGCGGAGACTGCGCATGCGGTACCTCCTGGGTAGTGCGGTGTGGCAGGGTTCCGAACGGGGTGGCCTGCACGATCGGCGCCAGGGCCGGGAACAGGCGTCGGGAAAAGAACGCGCGGCCGCGGCGGTTCCTGACGCCGCGGCCGTCCGCCGTCAGACCAGCAGCCGGTGGCGCGAGTCCGCCGGGAGGGCCTTGAGGTGGCCGAACGGGACGTCCGGCAGGGGGAAGAAGTTGTCGGCCATCTCGTCCAGCAGCCGCGGGTTGTGGGCGGCGCCGTCCTGCATGGCCATCCGCCGCACCTGCTTGCTGAGCGTGAGGTTGCGGTCGCCGATGGGGTCCAGCGACGCGCAGAGGGCCTCGCCCCGCCGCGACAGGTAGTCCACCACGTAGTCGAACGAGCGCTCCAGGTACCCGTGCACGGCCGCGTCCGTCAGGTCCCAGCGCGACCGCGTGACCATGCCGTTGAAGACGGCCTGCCAGCGGTCGTTGTCCTGGATGCGGATCATCCCCCGGAAGATGCGCCGGTTGGTGCGGAAGGAGAAGAGCGTGGCGCTCAGCACCTTGTCGAACAGGGCGTCGGCCGCGCTGTGGTCGTGCTCCGTCACCACGTGGCGCGCCAGCCGGCGGTAGTACTCGTCCAGGTGCGTGTCCATCCGCGCCTCCCAGTACGAGTGCCCCAGCCCCGCCGTGGACGAGGTGAGCACCAGCTGGCGCGGGATGAAGAAGTTGTGGGCGATGGTATCCGCCGCCAGGTGCGACAGGTAGCCCAGCCCCATGGCCTTGAGCCGGTCGTTGGGCGCGGACGCGTGGATCTCCTCGCCCACGTGCCAGTTGTGGCAGTGGCGGCCCTCGGGCACGTACTTCTTGGCCAGGGAGATGTCCGCGGCCAGGTTGCCGTAGAGGAAGTCGAACGGGTACGCGGAGACCAGCGCCCGCACGGCCTCGGGCACCAGGTGCAGCGAGTCCAGCAGGGCGGAGCCCAGGTAGATGTGCGTGGCGGGGCCCCAGGCCCACGCGGGCTCGGGGAACAGCACCACGGCCAGCAGGGCCAGGCAGGCGGCGAGCAGCACCGTACGCCTCCCCGTCAGTCGTCCAGGTCCGCGGCGCCGCGCGGCGGGGCGCCCGCGGGGCGGGCCTGCTCCTGCGCCAGCTCGCGCAGCTCCTCGCGGGCCTCGTCCAGGATGCGCGTGACCTCGGCGCGAAACTCCGCCAGCAGCTCGCGGCCGGCGTGGATCACCTCGTCCGTCGTGGGACCCGCCTCGCGGGCGGCCACGCGCGCGGCCGTGCGGGTGCGCGACGCGCTCTTGCCCAGCTTGCGCGCGTGCGGCTTGAGCCGCTTTTGCAGCTGCTTGCGTGGGTTGGGCTTCTCGGGGCGCAGCAGCACCGCCGCGCCGATCCCCAGCACCGCGCCGATGCCAAAGGCGGCAAGGAAGTCGTTGGTGTCCTGTCGGGCCATCTGTCGGGTCCCCGGTGCGTCAGTCCAGGATGTGGCGGCCGCGTCGCCCCGGCGGCATCACGCCCATCTCCGTCTCGTCGTCCTCGTCCATCCCCTCGTCGTCCAGCAGCGCGTCCAGCTCGCCCGCGTACGCGTCGTCGTCCCCGCGGGCGGCCAGGCGGCGCAGCGCCCGCGTTCCCGCATGCACGCCCCGGACCGTGGACGCGGCGCGCACGAACGCGGTCTCCGCCTCGGCCTGCACCACGCCCGCCAGCGCGTCCAGCTCCTGCAGCCGCGCCTGGGCCATCTCCGTGGCGCGGCGCACCTTGACGTTGGTCTCGCTGACGGTGGCGCTCAGCTCCTCCACGTTGCCGCGCACCTTGTCGCTCAGCGCCTTTACGTTGTCGCTCAGCAGGTTCACGTTGCGGATGGCGGGCTCGAAGTCCGCGCGGGCGTCCTTCATCATCTTCCTCACCTTGAGCGCGCCGTAGATCACGGCAAAGCCCACGGCGATGATCGCCAGGGCGATGACGATGGTGGCGATGTCGGCCATCACGTCCACCACCCGCTCGAAGGTGGAGGGCGTGAAGGACGACTGGACGAGGAGCAGCGGTGCGTGGTTCACGTCACAAGCGCAGGGAGAAAGTCATTCCATCAGGTCGATGCCGATCGTCCGGCCGGCCAGCTTGGGGACGATGCGCGGAACCCGCCGCGCCGCGCTCCCCGCCGCCAGGAGGATCCGGATCCGCTCCGCCACGTCGCGCGGCAGACGGTCCAGCCCCCGCGGGTCGCGCCCGTCGATCCGCCGGCGCAGCGCGTCGTCCAGCGCCTCGATGCCGCCCGCCGCGTCCGCCAGGGCGCCGACCTCCGGCGGGGCGGACCATCCGCCCGCCATGGCCGCGACGTCCGTGGCCCACAGGTCGCCGAGCGGGAGAAGCGGCTCCGGCGGCAATTCGCCGCCCAGCAGGAGCGCCGTCTTGTTCGCGGGATGCGCGGCGACGACGCCGTCCATCAGCCGCGCGCGCAGGCGGCGCGCCTCGTCCTCCACCCGCCAGCGGGGCACGGCGCCGGGATGAGGCAGGAACGGTTCCACGCCCGCGCCGTCCGCCGTCACGCGGACGACGGCGCCGTCGTCCAGGGCCCGCTCCAGCAGCCGCGCGGCCAGCGCCGCCTCGGGTCCGCCGTCGTCCAGCAGGGCGATGCGCGCGGCGCCGCGGTCCGCCAGCGCCTGCCGCGCCACCGCGCCCACGATCTCGGCGATGCGCCCCTCGGCCGGGTGCGTCATCGCTCGCCCAGGATGCGGGACAGCTCGCGGGCCATCAGCCGCGGATCGTCGTCGCGGGCATGCGCGTAGGGGCGGCGCGCGGCGGCCACGGCGTCCAGCGAGAGCTCCGCGTCGATGCGGTCCTCGCCCAGGTCGTCCGCCCGCGCCAGCACGGCGCCGTCCGGGCCGATGATCATCGATCCGCCCGCGAAGCACAGCGCGCCCTCCACGCCCACGCGGTTCGCCAGGGCCACGTAGCAGCCGTACGCGATGGCCGCCGCGCGGGCCAGGTGCTCCCACGCGTCCCACGAGGCGAACCGCCCACCGTTCACGCCGCCGGCCAGGGCGCCGCGCCCCGCCGCCGCGGACTGCGCCACCACCAGGTGCGCGCCCTGCGCCGCCAGCAGCCACGTGAGCCCGGGGTGCCACAGGTCCTCGCAGACCAGCAGGCCCACGCGCCAACCGCCGCCCGCGTCGTACGTCCGCGCCGAGTCCCCACGGCCAAAGTAGCGGCCCTCCTCGAACATGCCGTACGTCGGCAGGTAGACCTTGCGATGGCGGTGCAGCACGCGGCCGCCGCGCAGGTGCAGCATGGCGTTGTACGGCACGAACGCGGTGTCGCGCTCGATGGTGCCCAGGACGACGTCCGGCCCGTCCGCCAGCATGGGATACGGCGCGTCCGACTCGGGGGATGCGAGCGCGTGGACGGCGTCGCGCACGTCGTATCCCGTCACCGAGAGCTCGGGCGTGACGACGAGGCCGATGCCGTCCGCCGCCGCGTCCGCCTGCGCGCGGGCGATGCGTGCCAGGTTTGCATCCACGCCGCACAGCGCGGGCGCGAACTGCTCGATCCGCAGCCGGAGGGTGGAGCCGAACGCGCCGTCCGTCACCCGTCGCTCATCTCCGGCTTGAGGCCCACCACGCGCGTCACGGGGATGGTAAAGGCGATGCCCGTGCCGGGCTGGTCCAGGTCGCCCAGCACCTCGTTGAGCAGGTCCATGGCCGCGTCCACCTTGCGCGGGTCGTCGATGACGGCGAACAGCGTCTGGTTGCGGGGGCGGGTGCGGCGCTGCAGGGCGGCGAGGCCGGCGAAGATGGGGACTTCGCTGGCCAGCAGGCGGCCCATGCCCTCGCTGTGGAGGACGGTGGCGCCCGTCACGCCGATCTCCAGGAAGCCGGCGAGCACGTCCTCGAGCTTCTCTTCCTGGTTGATGACGGCGATGAGCAGCTGCACGGACGGCCTCTCTCCGGGGGCGTGCGATGGGGTCGATCGGCAATCTTACGCCGCGCGCGGATGCCGTGCAAGCAAGCCGCCACGCGCGATTTCCGGCGGATCGGAGGAGGCGGGGAACCGGATCCGCGGCCGATGGGGCGGATGGATGCGGTGAACGTGGGGATGCGGATGCGATGTGCAGGTTGGGGTTCGCGCGTACGGGCGCGGCCCCAGTCCCGGCGAATGAATTCGCGGCTCCGAAAACGTGATGTCGGCCTTCGCCGACGGCTCGTGCCGCGCGCCGTGGCGTGTGCATCGACGGAGGGCCCGTGCCGTCCGGAGCGAATGAATTCGCCGCTGGAACTTCGCGAAGTCCGCCTGCGCGGACTGCCCCAGAGAAGGTCGGCCCATGTGCATCGACGCGTGCACCCACGCCGCCTTTCGCCGGGTGACGGCCCGTGTTGGTGGTTGAAGCCCTGTTCGCAGAGCGCGTCAGCGCGAGACAGGGCTTTCCGCTGTCGTAGCGGCGGCTTTAGCCGCTCAGGCTGGGACTCCGCTGCGTCCACTTGACCGTTCGTGCGGGCCACCCATCACCCTTGAACTCGCCCCGCCGACACCCTTCCCGTCATCTGCCGCACATGATTTTCTGTCCCCTCCTCGGCTGTCCCTCCGGCGGTGTACGCCGCGCACGACTCTTGCGCCTGCGCCCCCGCGATCCTGCCAGGGCGACAAAGCCGGCCTCCGCGGTAATGGGGGCGGCGTCGCCATTCCGTTGTCCCGCGCCCGAGAGTCGAGGACCCGAGTGCCCAAGTTCATCGTACACGGCGGCAAGCGCCTGGAGGGGACTGTTCGCCCCAACGGCAACAAGAACGCGGCCCTCCCCATGCTGGCGGCCACGCTGCTCACCGACGAGGACGTGTTCCTGGAGAACGTGCCGCGCATCAAGGACGTTCTCACCCTGATGAACCTGCTGGAGGTGCTGGGCGCCGAGACGGAGTGGGTGGGCCCCAACGAGGTGCGCGTGCGCGCCGCCAACGTGGGCATGACCCAGCTGGACGCCGGCGCTGCCGCCCGCATCCGCGCCAGCATCCTGCTTGCCGGGCCCATGCTGGCCCGCGCCGGCGGCATGGTGTTGCCCCCGCCGGGCGGCGACGTCATCGGCCGGCGGCGCGTGGACACGCACTTCCTGGCGCTCAAGAAGCTGGGCGCGCGCGTCGTGGAGGACGACAACGTGTGGCGCCTGGAGGCCGACGGCCTCGTGGGTACCAACATGTTCCTGGACGAGCCCAGCGTCACGGCCACCGAAAACGCCGTCATGGCCGCATCCATGGCGAAGGGCGAGACGGTCATCCGCAACGCCGCGGCCGAGCCGCACGTCCAGGACCTGTGCCACATGCTGGTCAAGATGGGCGCGGGCATCGAGGGCATCGGCACGGGCACGCTGCGCATCCAGGGCCGCGAGCGGCTGGGCGGCTGCCGTACGCGCATCACGGCCGACCACATCGAGATCGGCTCGTTCATCGGCCTGGCCGCCGTCACCCGCAGCGCCATCACCATCGAGGACGCGGCGCTGGAGCACCTGGACAGCACCCTCATCGGCTTTGGCCGGCTGGGCGTGCACATGGAGCCGCGGGGCAACGACCTGTTCGTCGATGGGACGAAGGAGATGAACGTCAGCCTGGACATGGGCGGTCACATCAGCAAGGTGGACGACGGTCCCTGGCCCGCGTTCCCGGCGGACCTCACCTCCATCGCCCTGGTGACGGCCACGCAGGCCAACGGGACGATCCTCGTCCACGAGAAGATGTTCGAGTCGCGCATGTTCTTCGCCGACAAGCTCGTGGGGATGGGCGCGCGCCTGGTGCTCTGCGACCCGCACCGCGTGCTGGTGATCGGCCCGTCCAGGCTGCACGGCGCCATCGTGGAGAGCCCGGACATCCGCGCGGGCATGGCCCTGCTCATTGCCGCGCTGGGGGCCGAGGGGCGCAGCGAGATCTTCAACGTGGGGCAGATCGAGCGAGGCTACGAGCGCATCGACGAGCGGCTGCGCGCCCTGGGCGCCGACATCCGCCGCGCCGACTCGCGCGGCGAGGCCGAGGACACCGAGGACGCGGCGCGGCGCGCGGCGTCCAGGCCCAGCGCCTGAAACCCGGTACGAGGGTACGCAGTACGGTGGCACGGGCACTTCGACTTCGACCGGACAGACAGGCACAGGATCGACAGACATGACGGAGCAGACACCGGAGCAGCCGCGGCGGCGCCCCTCCATCGGCGAGGGGATCCGCAACGGGCTGGGCGTGCTGACGGCCTTCAAGGAGGCCCTCGAGGAGAGCATCCAGGAGGCCAACGCGCGGGGCGACCTGAGCCCCGACCGGGCCAAGCAGTTCCTGGGCGACGCCCTGCACCGCGCGCAGGAGACCGTGGGCGAGGTGCGGGAGAAGCTGGAATGGGTGCCCCGCAAGGAGTTCGAGGCGCTGCAGGCGGAGGTGGCGGAGCTGCGCCGCCGGCTGGATGGGCTGGACGGCGGATCGCCGTCCGGCGAGCCGGTGCTGCACCTGCCGCCGTCCACGGGGCCCGCGGCGGAGGGACCCACCGAAGCGAGGATGCCGTAGCGTGACGGAATCGCGGGGCGTGCGGGTCGTCGCCGAGCAGCGCATGGACGGCGACGTGCCGCTGTGGGTGCAGCCGGAGTGGGCGGAGCGGTTTCCCTGGCTGGTGCAGGGGACCACGGGGCGGGGCGGGGGCGACGAGGCGTTCGACCTGGGACTGGCGGGCGCGCAGCCCGTGGGCCGGGTGATGGACCGCTGGCGGAGCGT
>NZ_DASURI010000293.1:0-4750 GCF_036280135.1 Longimicrobium sp. | reverse complement strand
ACGGCGCGCAGCATGGCGAACAGCGCCACCACCGTCTTGCCGGAGCCCACGTCGCCCTGCAGCAGGCGGTTCATCCGCCGCGCGCTCCCCATGTCCTCGCCAATCTCCTTGAGCACGCGCTTTTGCGCGTCCGTCAGGCTGAACGGGAGCGACTTGTGGAAGGGCTTCACCAGCCGGTCCGTGCGCGCGAACGCGATGCCCGGGTGCTCCGTGGCCGCCTTGTGGTGTGCCTGGGCGTAGAGCAGCTGGAGGAAGAAGAGCTCCTCGAACGCCAGCCGCCGCCGCCCCGCCTCGGCGTCGGCGAGGGAGGTGGGGCGGTGCATCCAGTCCAGCGCCTGCGCCATGGATGGCAGCCCGGCGCGCTCGCGGACGTCCGCGGGGAGCGGATCCTCGTCCTTGGCCTGGCGCAGCAGGTCGTCCAGGTTCTCGGAGATGAGCGTGCGCACCTGGCGGTGCGTGAGCCCTTCCGTGGCCGGGTAGACGGGGAAGATAGTGCCGCTTTCCTCTGTGGCGTCCTCGCCCTCGCGCGCCAGGACCGTGAACTCCCTGGGCTGGAACTGGCGGCCGTGGTAGAAGCGCACGCCGCCGCGCAGCAGCAGCAGGTCGCCGCGCTGGATGGTGCGGTCCAGGAAGGGCTGGCCGGGCCAGGAGCACTCGATGAGCCCCGTGGAATCGCGAACGACGGCCTGGAAGATCCGCAGGCCGCGCCGGGTGGGGAGCACGCCCTTGGAGACCACGCGGCCCACGATGGTGGCCTCCATCCCCGCGTCCAGCGCCTTGATGCGCGTGACGGTGGAGGCGTCCTCGTACCGGTGGGGGACGTGAAAGAGCACGTCCCGTGCGGTGAGCAGACCCAGCTTGGCCAGCAGGTCTGCCCGCTTGGGACCCACGCCCTTGAGGAACTGCGCGGGCCGGTCGAGGTCGGTGTACGCGGGCACGAACGGCTTTCGGGAAACGGACGGCGCGGGCGCGCCGGGGACGTTCGGAATGTATTCGGCAGGCGGGAGATGCGCGAGTGGGCACGAGGCCCCGCCCGCGAAATCCGTCTTCATAAATCGATCATTTTGGGACGCCGCGATCAAGACTGTCAGATTCCGATGCCCTAAACGCGTTATGGATCGTCACCCTGAAGGCACCCTTCGGCGTGACACTCCCCCCATTCTTTTGGTGAATGCCATGAAGAAGCTCAACCTGCAGGACCTGGAAGTGGAATCGTTCGCGACGGCGGACCAGGGCCCGCGCGCGGGCACGGTGATGGGCCACGAGCAGGAGAGCCTGCACAGCTGCCCGCAGGTGGGCTGCGACACCCTCGATGTCACCTGTGGGTGCACGGGCGGCGACACGTGGACGCAGGTGCACACCTGCGAGCCCACCTGTGCGGACGGCTGCCATTTGAGCCTGGGCGGCGACCCGGCGGACTTCAGCTGCAATCCCGACTGCTTCAGCTACTACACGAACTGCCATCGCTGCACGTTCTGGACGTGAGCGTATCCGCCCGGGCACGGCTCCGGGCGGCCAGCAAACACAGCGCGCCCCCGCCGAAGGACCGGCGGGGGCGCGTTCCGTCCATCAGGCGACGGATCAGCAGCCCTCGTAGCCGGCGACCGTGGGGCAGTAGAAGTGCGTGGGGCAGGTGTTGTAGCAGGTCTCGCCGCGGCAGGTGCCGCAGGTGATGTCCCACTCCGTGTCGCCGCCGCAGCCGCACAGGCGCTCCACGCAGGTGGAGTCGCTGGCGTTGCCGCGCACGGTGCCGCGCCCGTCCAGGTCCTTTTCCACCGCCTCGAACGACTCCACGTGCAGCGTGTCCAGCGTCAGCTTGAGCTTCTTCATGTTAATTCTCCGCTCGGGGTGACTAGAAAGGAGCCCTCGGCAGGTCCGAGGGCGGTGCGGCCCGGAGTGTCGCTCGCGGGGCCGGAAAGAGATCAGCAGCCCGGATAGTACTGGTTGGTGGGACAGTTGAGGTACGTGGCGCAGCCGTAGTAGCACGTGTCCTCGTCGTAATCGCACGTGCCGCACGACTGGTTGTACTCGGACGGTTCACGGCACTCGCAGATGCGCTGGAAGCAGGTGGAGTCGCTGGCGTTGCCATGCACGGTGCCGCGCTGCAGCGCCTCGTCGTCACCCGTCTGGAACGAATCCACCGTGAGCTCGTCCAGGCTCAACCGGAGCTTCTTCATCGTCCTCCTTTGCCGGATGTGAACGGTTCCGCCCCGTCGGCCCACCGGGCAAAGGGGGACACGAGATAGATGATTTAGCATTGATCGTCTCAAAAGGCAATCCATACCTCCCAAAGCAGGACGAGCCGGGACGCTCTCTGCGCCCCGGCCCGCCGCATCTTTCTCCGTACCTCCGTACCGCCCTTCAGACCTCCAGCACTTCCTCCGCGAAGGCTTCCACCTCGAAGGGCAGCAGGTCGTCCATCTTTTCGCCCACGCCGATGAACTTGACGGGCAGGTCGAACTCCTCCTTGAGGGCGACGACGATGCCGCCCTTGGCCGTGCCGTCCATCTTGGTGAGCACGATGCCGGAGAGGGGCAGCGTCTGGCCAAAGGTGCGGATCTGCGCCATGGCGTTCTGCCCCACGGTGCTGTCGAGGACGATGAGCGTCTCGTGCGGCGCGCCCTCCATCTTCCTGGCGATGACACGCTGCACCTTCTCCAGCTCCTTCATCAGGTCGTGCTGGGTGTGCAGGCGGCCGGCCGTGTCGATGATGACGACGTCCGTCCCCTTGGCGGTCGCCTGCTCCAGCGCATCGAAGGCAACGGCAGCGGGGTCGCGGCCGGGCTCGCTGCCCACGAAGTCGCATCCCACGCGCTCGGACCAGCGCCGCAGTTGCTCGATGGCGCCCGCGCGAAAGGTGTCGCCCGCGGCAATCATCACCTTGCGGCCCTGGCGCGTGAGCCGGTGCGCCAGCTTGGCGATGGTCGTGGTCTTCCCCACCCCGTTCACGCCCACGACGAGAAAGACGGTGGGCCCGCCCTCGTAGTTGAAGCGCAGGGCCGTGTCGCTGCGGCCGGCCTTGAGGATGGCGACGATCTCCTCGCGCACGCCGCGCAGGAAGTCGCGTTGGGACTTGGCGATGCCTCGCTCCGCCAGCGTCTCGACGACCTCCACCAGCCGCAGCGTGGCGGGCACGCCGAAGTCCGCCGCGATGAGCGTTTCTTCCAGCCGCTCCAGCGAGCCCTCGTCCAGGCCCTTGACCAGCACCGTGACGTCCGTGAGCGCCACGTCGACGATGCGGTCCCAGAGCGACTTCTTGCCTTCTTCCTTCTTGCGGAACAGACGCGCCATCAGCCCATCCACGAAAAGCCGGCGCGGGGCCGGCGTGTTGTCGTCGTCACGAAAGCGACCGGATACACTCTCCTTCCGGTCGGGTGCCCGAATATACAGCGAGCATCATCCGCACGCACGGCAACGACAAAAAAGAATTCTCACGCAGAGCCGCGGAGGACGCAGAGTACTTCATCGCGTGACGAAGTTCCTCTGCGCCTCTGCGGCTCTGCGTGAGAATGCAGTTGGTTTTTTCCTCAGCCCTTCGCGAGCTCCCGCTGCGCGAGGATGGCGTTGGCCATCTGCCGAACGGTGGCGCCGGCGTAGAGCGTGGCCAGGGGCAGGTCGCACTCCAGGCGCCGGTTCACCAGCGTGGACAGGCGCAGCGCCAGCAGCGAGTTGCCCCCCAGTTCGAAGAAGTCGCGCGTGGGGCTGATGCCGCCCACCCCCAGCAGGTCCTCCCACAGGTGGACGAGCGCCGCCTCCACCTCGTTGCGCGGCTCCTCGCGGCCGCCGTGCACGCGGTAGTCCGGCGCGGGCAGCGTCCGCGCGTCCAGCTTGCCGGCGGCCGTGGCGGGCAGCGCGTCCAGCCGCACGAACGCGTCCGGCACCATGTAGTCCGGCAGCCGCTCGCGCAGGTGCCCGCGCAGCACCGCCGTATCGGCATCGCCCGCCACGTACGCCACGAGACGGCGGTCACCCGGCCGGTCCTCGCGGACGATGACCACGCAGGCCCGCACCCCGTCGTGGCGGCGCAGCACGGACTCCACCTCGCCCAGCTCCACGCGGTAGCCGCGGATCTTTACCTGCGTGTCCGTGCGGCCCAGGATCATCAGGTTGCCGTCCGCCTGCCAGCGCGCGCGGTCACCCGTACGGTACATGCGCTCGCCGGAGCCCGCGAACGGGTCGGGGACAAAGGTGCCCGCCGTGAGCGCCGCCCGGCCCAGGTAGCCCCGCGCCACGCCCGCCCCGGCGATGTACAGCTCGCCCGGCACGCCGATGGGCACGGGCTCCATCTGCCCGTCCAGCACGTAGAAGCGCAGGTTCTGGATGGGATGCCCCACGGGCACGGGCCCCGCGCGGTGCTTGCCCGGGGGCAGCACGTACGCCGAGCAGCCGACCACGGTCTCCGTGGGCCCGTACTCGTTCATCAGCCGCACGCCGGGCGCGTGGTCCTGCCAGAACAGCGTGGGCTCGGCGGAAAGGAAGTCCGCGCCCACCACCAGCGTCTGCGCAGCCGCGCGGGCCTCGTCCGCCGTCAGCAGGGGCGTGAGCAGCGACAGGTGGACGGGGGTGATCTTGATCAGGCCGAAACCGGGCTTCTGGCGCAGCGCGTCCGCCAGCGCCTCGACGGCGTTCTCCTCCGGCAGCAGCCGCACCGTCTTCCCCGCGAACAGGGGAAGCAGGTTGGTGATGGTCAGGTCCACGGCCATGGACGAGAAGACGGGCGCGCCGGTGCCGCCCTCCGCGCCGTACGCCC
>NZ_DASURI010000292.1:0-9412 GCF_036280135.1 Longimicrobium sp. | reverse complement strand
TCCGCACGAGCGCCATCGTCCCGAAGACGAGGGTGTTGGCGAGGTACATGTACGCCGGCCCGGCCACCATCCGCACGGCGGCGATGTCGTTCGTCGCGCGGGACATGATCTCGCCCGTGGGGTTGGCCGCGTAGAACCCCGCGTCCAGCCGCAGCAGGCGATGAAAGAAGTCGTCGCGCAGGTCCAGCTCCACGCGGCGGCTCACGCTGTTCAGGATCTGCCGCATCCAGAAGCGCCCCGCGCCCGCCAGCAGCGCCAGGACCACGGATATGGCGGCGTACCGGGCCACCTCTCCCCGCGTGGAGCCGGCCCGGTCCAGGGCATCGACCCCGTACTTGACGTATTCCAGCCCCAGGTTGCCCACTGCATTGGACACCACCACGGCGCCCAGGCCCAGCGATATGGAGCCCCGGTAGCGCCGCAGATACGGCAAAAGGGCCTTGAGCTCTCGCATGTAGCAGATTTCCCCCGCTGTTTGTAGCAGCGGGCACAAGCGTTGCCCCTGAGTGTATGCTGACCGGGGGGCGAGGACGACGCGTGAGAGTACCTTCGCCCCGGACGGATTGCAAGCAATGACGCGGAAAAGGAGCTGTTGGCATGACTCGCAAGACCCTCGCTGCCGCCTTTGTCCTGGCCCTGCCCCTGTCCTCTTTGTTGGTCGCCTGCGGCGGCGGAGGGGACACCGACCGGGCCGCGCTGGAGCGTGAGGCCCTGGAGCGCGACCTGGACCTGGCCCTGCAGCCGGACAGCACGCGCGAGGTGGCCCTGCGCGACGTGGCCCTGGTGGACAGCAGCGCCGGCACCGTGGCGCCCGCGCCCGGCCAGCCGCGGGCGCCGGCCCCCGCGCCCGCCGCCGCCAAGCCCCAGGCCGCTGCTCCCTCGCGCCCGGCGGAGCCGGCCGGCCCCCGCTACGTGACGCGCACGGCCAGCAGCGGCACCAGCATGACGGTGCGCTTCACGGAGTCGCTCAGCACGCGCTACGCCAGCGAGGGGAGCACGTTCAGCACCACGCTCACGCACGCCTTGACGGACGACCAGGGCCGCACGGTGGTCCCCGCGGGCGCCACCGTGCGCGGCCGGGTGACGCGGTCCGTGGCCTCCGGGGGCGGGCTGGGGCGTGACGCGGGCATCTCGGTAACGCTCACGTCCATCTCGTACAACGGCGAGCGGTACCCCATCGACGTGACGATGGTGGACGCGCCGGCCGTGCGTAAGCAGAGCCGCCAGAGCCGCGGGCAGACGGCGGCGACGGTGGCGGGCGGCGCGGCCGTGGGCGCCATCGCGGGCCGGGTGCTGGGCCGCAGCCGCCGCAGCACGGCCATTGGCGCTGTGGCGGGCGCGGGCGCGGGCACGGCGGTGGTGGTGGCGTCGCACGACATCGACGCCGTGATCCCCGCCGGCAGCACGGCCACGGTGCGCCTGGACGGCCCCGTGAGCGTCCGCCGCCGCGCGGACTGAACGGCGGCGGCGTGGTTTCGTGCCCCGGTTTGGTGATGCGCCGCCCCGCCGAGTGAACGGCGGGGCGGCGTTCTTGTCGGGGAAGTGCGAAAGTGCGAAAGTGCGAACGGACCGGAGGGAGAGGTCGTACGCGGGGAGGGACGTTTCTACCGCGGGCGGGCGGCCCCCTCCCCCCGGCCCCCTGCCCCCGCGGAGCGGGGGAGGGGGAGAACTGCACGAGCGGTGGCCGGCCCCGCGCGGGCGTCGCCGTTGCGCGGGTGAAGCCCTGTTCGCAGAGCGCGTCAGCGCGAGACAGGGCTTATCGCAGTCCCAGCGGCGGCTTTAGCCGCTCCGTCGCGATGCCGGCTTCGTCTCGATGGTCGCGGTGCCCGCCCCGCCGCACTCCCCCACCCGCCGCGCGGACCCGCTTCCGCACTTCCGCACTTCCGCACTTTCGCACTTTCGTACTTTCGCACTTTCGCACTGGCAGTCCGGCACGGTTCCTGAACAGTCATGCGGCCCAACAGCTTAGCGACCCGCAACCCAGGAGATCGCGACCATGGCCGGCAAGCGTCCTGACCAGCACAACATCGACCCGCGCGAGGCGGGCTCCACGGACTACAAGACCCTGCCCCAGCACGGGCACGGCAAGTACAACGCGGAAGATTCCGTGCTGCACGACAAGCAGCAGCTGGCGGAGTCCATGTCCGCCTCGGGCGTGCCGCACAATCCCGGCAAGCCCGAACCTTCCGTGCACGCGCGTGCGGGCCATCCCATTGACGGCGACGAGGGCGGCAGCGACGCGGGCAAGGCGCGCGAGGCCCGCGGCAACACGGACCCCCGCGAGGAGGGCGTGGGCGGATGACCATGGAGCGCACCGCGGGGCCCGGCCCGCGCAAGGAGATCGGCGACGCGGAAAGCTCACAGCTGCATCCGCCGCACGTGACCGAGAACGACCGCGGCGCGCAGTTCCAGGCCGACAGCCCGGCGCCCAACGACGTCGCCGGCCCACCCGCCACGGCGCACGGCAGGGACGCCGTGGACAGCGCCAACGAGGTGCGCCAGGTGGACGACGAGAGCGCCTACGAGCGCCGCCCCGGCGAGGACAAGGACCGCGCCGAGACGGACATGCCGTAAGGGGCCCTCACCCGCTCGCTGTCGCTCGCACCCTCTCCCGCAAACTGCGCGGGAGAGGGTGTAGACTTCTACGGAGTGATCGCACGGGGCGGAGATCCTGCGAGGGTGAGATCGGCGAAGAAAAGACCGTCGCTGCGCGACGGGGGGCCCTCTCCCCCGACCGCCTTTTTGCTCGTTCCTCGCAACGGCGGTCGACCCCTCCCCCAACTTCGGGGGAGGAGTTTTTCGTGGGGACAGCTCAGCGCGTGGAACTCAGCTTGTGCTGGGCCTGGTCATCCCATCCCGCGAAAGAGCCCTTCGCGGGCCGGGAGACACCCTGCCGACGTTCTTGATGTGTGATCCTCCCTTCCCCCATGCCGTTTATGGGGGAAGGGCAGGGGATGGGGGGCGCCCGGCGGCTGGCTGGATCCATCCTCCACCACGTGGGCCTTCTCCCCTCCACGCCTCCTCGCATCCCCCGATTCCGCCCACCGGCCGCATCCGGTTGTAGCACCCTGCTACGCTGGCCGCTTCGGCGCGGAGGCGTGTCAACCCCGTGACCGGCGATGCGTCCGCCGTTATCTTCCGCGCCCGGATCAACACCCGTTCGGAGGCACTGGCCGACGCGGCCCGGAGGCTTGGATCGCGGCTCCACCGGCGTCCCGCGGACGCGAATCCCACTCCGCTGAATCCGTTGCAGTTCAACCTCCCCCAGGGGTTTTGGGGGAGGTGGGCGAGCTCCGCGAGCCCGGAGGGGGCGTCCCCTGGGCTCCGCGTCCCCGGATTGGACCCTACACCACAACCCGTTGTGGTGCTCGATGGGCCGGGTAGCACCCTGTAGCACCCCGGACGTGCCATCCTGGCGGCCCTCCCGCCCGAAGCCATCCCGAATCGCTCCCGCCGCGGCGCGCCCGCACCGCGGTCTCCCATCCGCCAAAACCCGCGCGGATGCTGAACAATCGCTCGAAACACATGGCGTGGGGTATCAATGGCATACACGTTGCCAGGGCGCACGCGAGCCTTGACCACTACATGTAGTGGTCTTACCTTCATCCCCCGCTAGATGTGGTGCGCGTACGGGCGGGGCTCCGGACCCCGCGAAGGCCGCGCGATTGCTGGATCCGCATCTGTTTTTTTCGTATTTGCTGTCCGCCTAGAACCCAAGGCCAGGAGTCCTCGATGAACCCTCCCTCCCCCTCCACGGCGCCGATCGCGGGTGTGAACCTTCCCCGCGCGGAGCTCAGCGACAACGCACGCATCGTCCTCGCCAAGCGCTACCTGCGCAAGGACGAGAACGGCAAGCCCGTGGAAGAGCCGGAGGAGATGTTCTGGCGCGTGGCGCTCACCATCGCCGAGGCCGACGCCAAGTACGGCGCCGGCAGCGACGAGGTGCGCCAGCTGGCCCGCGAGTTCTACCTGCTGATGACGCGCCGGCTGTTCGAGCCCAACTCGCCCACGCTCATGAACGCCGGCCGCCCCCTGGGCCAGCTGAGCGCCTGCTTCGTGCTGCCCGTGGACGACGCCCTGAGCAACGGCCAGAGCGGCGTGTACGACACCCTGCGCTCCATGGCCATGGTGCACCAGTCGGGCGGCGGCACGGGCTTCTCGTTCAGCCGCATCCGCCCGTCGGGCGACATCGTCCGCAGCACCACGGGCGTGGCCAGCGGGCCCATCAGCTTCATGTCGCTGTACGACTCGTCCACCGAGGTGGTCAAGCAGGGCGGCACGCGCCGGGGCGCCAACATGGGCATCCTGCGGGTGGACCATCCGGACGTCGAGGACTTCATCGACTGCAAGCAGGACATCACCAAGATCACCAACTTCAACATCTCCGTCGCCATCACCGACGCGTTCATGAACGCGGTGCGCAAGGGCGAGGACTATGAGCTGGTGAATCCGCGCACGAAGGAAGTCGTCGGTTACAAGAACGCGCGCATGATCTTCGACAAGATCGTGCAGAACGCGTGGAAGACGGGCGAGCCGGGCGTGTTCTTCATCGACCGGGCCAACTTCTACAACCCGGTGCCGCACCTGGGATCGTACGAGGCCACGAACCCCTGCGGCGAGCAGCCCCTGCTGCCGTACGACGTGTGCAACCTGGGCAGCGTGAACGTGGGCGCCTTCGTGCGTGACGACGTGCCGGCCTCGGAGCCCTGGTACGACCGGGTGGACTGGAAGGAGTACCGCCGGGTCACGCGCCTGTCCACGCACTTCCTGGACAACGTCATCGACGCCAACCAGTACCCGCTGCCGGAGATCACGGACCTCGCCAACCGCATCCGCCGCATTGGCCTGGGCGTGATGGGCTTCGCGGACCTGCTCGTTCGCCTGGGCATTCCGTACAACAGCGAGGACGGCGTGGAGGTGGGCCGCCGGGTGATGGAGTTCCTGGACGAGGAGAGCAAGAAGGAGTCGGAGCGGCTGGCCGAGATCCGCGGCGCGTTCCCCGAGTGGGAGCAGAGCATCTGGGGCCCGGACGAGACGGCTGCCCGCGCGCCCAACGGCGAGCGCATCCGCCCCATGCGCAAGCTGCGCAACTGCAACGTGACGACGGTGGCGCCCACGGGGACGATCTCCATCTTCGCCGGATGCTCGTCGGGCATCGAGCCGCTGTTCGCCGTGGCGTTCATGCGCAACCAGGCCGGCAGCCTCATGCCGGACGTGAACGAGGACTTCGTCAAGTTCGCGCAGGACGGCGGCTGGTACAGCCCGGAGCTCATGGAGCGGATTGCCCGCGAGGGCCACATCCACTTTGCCGAGGTGCCCGAGGCCGTGCAGCGGGCCTTTGCCACCGCGCACGACATCACGCCCGAGTGGCACGTGCGCATGCAGAGCGCCTTCCAGGAGCACTGCGACAGCGCCATCAGCAAGACGACCAACTTCCCGCACGAGGCCACGGTCGACGACGTCCGCAAGATCTACGAGCTGGCGTTCGACCTGGGCGCCAAGGGCGTGACGGTGTACCGCGACGGCAGCCGCGACGGCCAGGTGCTCAGCACGGGCGCCACCAAGACGCCGGCGCAGCAGGCGGAGGACGCGGCGAAGGTCGCCGAGGCCGCGGCCAAGGTGGCCGAGCAGGCGGAGCGCATGGCCAAGCTGGAGCGCGAGATCGCCCGACTCCGCGCCGATCTGCGCGACAGCGAGGCGCAGGTGGCCCAGGCCCGGCGCCAGAAGCGCAAGCGCCCCAACGTGCTCAACGGCACCACGCGCAAGATGAGCTCGCCGCTGGGCGACGTGTTCGTGACCATCAACGAGGACACGGAGCACAAGCCGTTCGAGGTGTTCGCCACGCTGGGCAAGGCGGGCTCCGTGGCCATGGCCGACGTGGAGGCCATCGGCCGGCTCATCTCGCTGGCGCTGCGGTTTGGCATCCCCGTGAACGACGTGTACCAGCAGCTGCGGGGCATCAGCTCGGACCGGGCCATCGGCTTCGGCGACAACAAGGTGCTGTCCGTGCCCGATGCCATTGCCCAGGCGCTGGGCCTGCGCGAGCGCGAGAAGGCCGGCATTCAGCAGGAGCTGATCCCGGAGGTGGTGGGCGGGGTGACGGAGGTGGTGACGCTGCCGGAGACGCTGGATACGCAGCCGCAGCTGCCCCTGCACGCTTACGAGCACGAGGCGCAGACCTTCATGGGCACCTGCCCGGACTGCAGCAGCCAGCTGGAGTTCGCCGAGGGCTGCAAGAAGTGCCACGCCTGCGGCTACTCCGAGTGTGGGTGAGCTGAGCGGATGCTGTACGAGGCCCGCGGCTCTGGTTGAGCCGCGGGCCTTTCTGCGGGAACCCTCGTGGAGGTGCGTGATGAACTACATCCCCCGTGATCTCATCGAACATCGCCGCCATCGCGTATGACGACGACGGCGGAATCCTCGGCGTGAGGTTCAACCACGGCGGCGAATAGCGGTATCATGGCGTGCCGAACCCGTGTATCAGAGCCTCGCGGGCGCGGAGTCCTAAGGGCCGCTACTTCGGCGAGTGCGTGGCGAACGCGTACGCCTGCGCGAGGGTGCGCTAGGATAAGGTGCGTGGGCCAAGCGTGGCGCGGTCCGCAGCGGGTACAGCTACGCGGTCCTGGTGACGGAGTCCGCCGGGCGCGCGTGGTGTGGGTTGGAGCCGGCGGTGTGACAGCTGCTTGATCATATGGGGCAATCAAAGGTTGCAACTCTGATCGCGACGTCTTATATCCACATACAAACAGATCTTTCCTTTCGTTACTCCTGCCACCAGAGAAGTATGCGCCTAAGCACTGCTCGAATCCGTGGGTTCCGTAGCGTTGAAGACGTTGTGCTAGACAATTGCGGTGCCCTGAATGTCCTTATTGGAAAGAACAACGCCGGAAAATCGAATCTGCTCCTCGGTATCAATGCGTTCTTTACATGCATCGCTGATGGCAAGGCTGTTTCGATCGACCCTCCGATTGGACGTACCTTCGACTTTCACGGGAATGTTGCTGAAAGTCCCATCGATCTGATTTTAACCTTTGAGCTTTCAGAGGATGAAGCGGGACAGATCCGGGAATCGATCGTGGCCGTTGCGCCACAAATGCGTAATGCTGTCGAGAATCTGGACTCCCCTTTCGCTGTCGTAGTTGCTGTTTCCGTCCCTCCCGAGACTCCGGCGTATGCGTATGTTCGCGAAATCAAGCTACTTCGGATCAACGAAGCTGGGGTAATATCTGAGCATTTGATCGTCCGGGTACCGCCGGCCGCCGCCGCCGAACTCGCAAAGAATGCCCGGTCAGCAAAGACTCGGTACGCTGGTGCTGAAGCAGTGCGCAAGCGTACCGAAGCCGGGCGTCGATACCGTGAGGGTTGGGAACGCGTAAAGCTCGATTTCGGTGCATACTCCTCGGTTTCAACATATGACGGTACTATCGCACCCGAGTTCTTGGCGCAACTGAATGAACTTGCTCGGAACTCGGAGAGCTTCGACCGTTTCCAGGTAGCGGCTGCTAAACTGGCCGAAAACTTGGAATCCGAGGCGACGGCACTGCAACTCAGCCCACTTCGCACAAATCTAGAAACGTTCGCGGGAAATGAAGATCGCTTGCCCTCGTACAGCCGCCAGATACTCGAGATGATCGCAGGTATTCCAGTTTTGTACTTGACGGAACGCCGTGAACCGATCGGCCGGGCTGAGGCATCTTTACTGCTCGAGCTAAAGGTATCCCGCGGTGGAACTGATCAACTCCGGCGCATCCAACAGACTGTATCGAACCTTTTAGGTGTGGAGATTGATGCGTTTCGTGCTGAGGGTGTGGGTCGACGAGGAGATGCTGCCGAACTGGATGTTGATCGTTTCGTAGTTCAGGTGAATGGTGCTGGTATACGCGAAGCGTTGAGGCTTGTGCTGGACTATGAATTGAAACAGCCCTCTTTGTTGTTGGTAGAAGAGCCAGAGATACATCTTCATCCCGCACTTGAAACAACCGTATTGCGCTATCTCAAAAGTATCGGGCTGCGGTGTCAGATCTTCGTTACAACACATTCAACCAATTTTCTCGATACCGCCGAAATGAAGAACGTCTATCTTGTTTCACGAGAAGGAGCCACACAAGTGGAGCAGATCGACACAGAAGAAGCCGAAGCCATCCTGCCAAAGGAACTCGGGCTACGTCTTAGTTCGCTCTTCATGTATGATCGGTTAGTATTCGTCGAAGGGCCAATCGACGAGGAGATTGTGCGCGAGTGGGCCTCTACGATGGATGTAAATCTCGGACGTGCAAACGTCGGCTTCATCACAATCGGAGGAGTAAAGAATTTCGCCCATTACGCTAACACGCACACATTGGAGTTTCTTGCGCGGCGGCAAGTTGCGATTTGGTTTCTTCTCGATAGAGATGAGCGCGATGATCAGGAAGTTGCCCAACTCAAAGAGCGTTTGGGAGACACAGCGCAACTCATAGCACTGGAGAGGCGAGAAATAGAGAATTATCTACTTGTCCCGCGCGCAATAGCTGTATATTTAGAAGAGAGATTTGCAGCGGAGAACGTTAGTCTGCAGAGGGAAATCTCCACTGAGCAGGTAGCTCGGGACATGGATGAGTGCGCGGACGAGTTGCTTCCTCTCACGGTCCGAAATCGTGTTGCCAAGCTGTTATGTACGCCCGTGTATCCAGACCGGCGTGCCATATTAGCCGAGGAGAATCTGGACGATTTCGTTAGCCGTTTGTCAGAGGAGATGGAGCATCTCAAGCAAGCTATTACTGACCGTGAGTCCCGAATCCTCTTTCTGGTAGAGGCAGAACGGGCCGATATCGAGAGGCGGTGGGTGAATGACAAACTCTCGCTCGTGCCCGGCGATCTACTTCTGGACTGCATATGCCGTCGTTACGGAGTGCGTTTTAGGAAAGAGCGTGACTCTGTCCGGCTCGCGAGCAAATTGCTCAATGACGAAATCGCGCCTGAGATTCGGCGGTTCTTGAGCGATGTTGGAACTGCCTGAGATGAGGTAAGGCAACTGCGGGTGCTCACCGCAGTTGCAGAGTCGATTGAATCAGTGCGGGGCTGGCCGTTTTACTCTGTTTATACACGGTCAGACACACCAACTCGGCTGCCGGATCAATCTTCTCCCAGAACCGGCTGCGTCCCTTGCGCTGGATCGTGTAGCAGGGCGGCGGGAGCTTGGGGCTGGCGTTTCTTTGTTTCGTGCCCTCTCCTCTTGACCTGTGCCGCCCGGCAGGGCTACCGTTGTGGCGCGACGGGCGATCCTCGTCGCCCATTCCTCGGTGAACTCCAAGCACGTCCACCTCACATGCACTCATCGCGCGGCGTAGCACTGTCCATGCTGCTGTTTACAGCGGCGTGCGGACCGTCACAGTCAGAATACGATTCGCTCGCAACCGAACGAGCGTCGCTACAG
>NZ_DASURI010000291.1:0-2986 GCF_036280135.1 Longimicrobium sp. | reverse complement strand
GAGGTGGTTGGGACGGATCGCGCACGGGGGGCGGCGCCCGCGCGGAGGCCCCCTCCCGCTCGATGGCTCGCGACCTCCCCCGCTGCGCGGGGGAGGTGATGTCCGGCCACGATCCGCTTTTCGCGCACGACCCGTAGTTCTCCCCCTCCCCCGCGAAGCGGGGGCAGGGGGCCGGGGGGAGGGGGCCCTCCGCGGGCGAGACATGCTCCGCCATCCAGCAGGATCCCGGAGCCCGCCACTTTCGCACTTTCGCACTCTCGCACTCTCGCACTTCGGTTCATGGACGCCAACGGGCAGCGGACCTGGCTGTTAGCCGACGAGACGCAGTGGCATCGGGGGGCGGGCATCCACTGGGACGCCGCGCGCCGCAGCCTGCGCCTGTCCAGCCGCCGCACGCGCGCGCCGCGCACCCTCCCCGCGGACGAGAACCGCGCCGGGTGGAAGGCCCTGGAGCAGCGCGCCCACACCCTGCTGGACGCCGTCCCCGACGCGCGCGACGCGCACGGCACCTGGGCCCGCTGGGAGCCCGGCGCGCGACGCATCGTCGTGGGCGGCGCGCAGCCGGGCATCCAGCCGCTCATGAAGCTGTGGGCGCCGCACGTCACGGCGACGGACCTTGCCGTGGGCTTCGACGGCGTGCTGTACGTGGCCGCGGACGGCGAGATCCTCGTCCGCGACCCGCGCGGGCGGATGAAGAGCGAGCGCGTGCACCGGCTGGGCTTCAGCGCGTGGCGTGTGGCGCCCGACCCGGCGGGCGGCGCGTGGGCGCTGGACCGCGCCGGGCGCGCCCTGGCCCACACCGAAGGCCAGCTCTGGCCCGACCGCCCCTGGCACACCTACGACGGCGACGTCTTTCGCCCCGATCCCGAGAACCCGCGCCCGCCCCACCTGCGCCTGGTCGCCGGCCTCACCTGGGACGGCGAGGCCGAAGAGGCGGCGGGCATCGCCGCGTCGCCGGGCGGGCGCGTGGCGCTCCTCTTCTGGCGCAAGGCGGACGGGCTGGCCGTGCTGCGGTTCCTGGACGGCGATTCCCTCTCCGGGCCCGTGCTGCTGGACCGCGCATACTTCGCGTACAGCCTGGCCTGGCTGTCGGAGGACCGCATCGCCGTCCTCGTCCCGCAGGAAAAGCCGGAGAGCGAGGCGCTGGCGTACGACGTCCCCGGCGCGGACGCCCTGCCGGCCGCGGACGCATCCGCCGCCGTCCTGCAGCAGGTGGGCGACGTGTATCCCCTGCGCGGCTTTGCGGAGGGGCCGTTCATCCACGCGCCCGCCGTTCCGCCGCACTATTCCACGTACCAGCAGCCCGGCAGCCGGCCGCTGCACCGCCTGTCGCTTCCCGGCTTCGCGCCGCGCGGCGAGGCGATGAACCTGGAGGCCGTCGACAGCGGCGTCGCGGGCACCGTGTGGCACCGCCTGTTCGTGGAGGCCGCGCTGCCGCCCCGCTGCGGCATCGTCCTCCACCTCGCCGCCACGGAGACGTACAGCACGCCGGCGGACGACGCGGAGTGGTTCGCGCACCGCTTCGGGGACGCGGAGGCGGATGATGCGGGGGCGCCGCGCGGGGCGTGGATGCCCGTCCGCAGCGAGATCCCCTTCCATCCCGGGCTGCTGAAGGCCGAGCCCCAGCGCGACCGCGCGGGGGTGTTCACGGCGCTCGTGCAGCGCGGCGGGCGGCGCGTGCGGGCCCTGCGGGGGCGCTACCTGTGGGTGCGCGCGGAGCTCACGGGCGACGGGCTGGCCACGCCGGAGCTGGCCGCCGTGCGCGTGCAGGGCTCGCGCTTCAGCTACCGCGACCAGTACCTCCCGGAGCTGTACCACGAGCAGGAGTTCGGCGACGACGCGGACGTCCGCGCGGACCGAAGCACGCCCGCGGACTTCCTGGACCGCTTTCTGGCCAACTTCGAGGGCGTGCTGACGGGGATCGAGGACCGCGTGGCCCACGCGCACCTCCTGACCGATCCGCGGACGGTGCCGGCGGAGTCGCTGGAGTGGCTGGCGTCGTGGATCGGCACGGGGTTCGACGCGGCGCTGCCCGTGGACCGGCGGCGCGCGCTGCTGGCGGCCGCGCCGGAGCTGGCGGGGCTGCGCGGCACCGTGCACGGGCTGCGGCGCGTGCTGGACATCTGCACGGGCGGGGCGGTGCGCGGCGGCGAGATCGTCGTGCTGGAGGATTTTCGCCTGCGCCGCACCTTCGCGACCATCCTGGGCGCCGACCTGGCGGACGAGGACGATCCGCTGCTGGGCGGCATCGCGGACAGCGGCAACTCGTACGTGGGTGACACGCTGTTCCTGGGCGACGAGCGCCGCCGCGAGTTCCTGGCCCTGTACGACGCGGAGCTGCCGGTGACGGGCGCGGAGGCGGCGGCCGTGGCGCGGCTCTTTGACCAGCTGGCGCACCGGGTGACGGTGCTCGTGCACCAGGAGATCGAGCCGCAGGACCTGGGATTGATCCGCCGCATCGTGGAGCGCGAGGTGCCGGCGCACGTGGCGTGGCGGGTGATGGCCGCGTCGCGCCCGCTGATGGTGGGCGTGGCGTCGCTCGTGGGCGTGGACACGTACCTGGGCCGCAAGCCGGCGCGCACGCCCGTGCGGGTGGACCGCAGCCGCGTGGGCATTCGCGACTACGTGCTGGGCGCGCAGTCGCTGGACCCGCGGCTGGAGGGTGGCGCCGCCGCGCAACGGCCCGTGGCGCGCTTCAGCGCGCAGTCGGACGTGCGCTCCAACGCCGAGCCCATCGTGGTCGACGCGTCGCCCTCCTCCGCGCCCCCCGGCCGCACGCTGGAAGGCTTCCGCTGGACGGTGGAGGACGGCGGGTGAGGTGGGGGTGAGGGGGCCGGCCTCGCGCGGAAGGCCCCCACCCGCTCAATCGCTCGCGACCTCCCCCGCTGCGCGGGGGAGGTGAGGACGGCGGGAGACCATCCCTCGCGCACGACCCGTAGTTCTCCCCCTCCCCCGCGAAGCGGGGGCAGGGGGCCGGGGGGAGGGG
>NZ_DASURI010000290.1:0-5309 GCF_036280135.1 Longimicrobium sp. | reverse complement strand
GGGGTCGACCGCCGTTGCGAGGAACGAGCAAAAAGGCGGTCGGGGGAGAGGGCCCCGTCGCGCAGCGACGCGACCTCCGCATCCGATCCTCAGCCCTCCCCGGTCCTCACCTCGTTCGATGCGCGCGGACCCGCCCGGGTTTATCCCCCGGCCTTGATCTGTCGGCCTTGATCTGCCGGCCTTGATCTGCCGGCCTTGATCTGCCGGGCTTGATCTGCCGATCCTGATCCGCCCAATCCGCCCGATCCGCTTCCCTGCCCCGCGTCAGAAGGGCATGCCCAGGCCCAGGTAGTAGCGGGACACGTCGCCGCGGGCGTAGGTCAACGTCACGGGGATGCCCACCGTCTCGAACCACAGGCCGCCGCCGTAGTTGGTGTGCCAGTCGCCCGGCGAGTCGCCGTCCATCCACACGCGGCCCGCGTCCGCCAGCGCGAACACGCCCAGGCGTCCGCGCACCAGCAGGCGAAGCTGCCCCAGCGGCTGCCGCAGTTCCACCGAGCCGAACGCGGCCGCGTCGCCCGCGAAGCGCTGGAAGGGATAGCCGCGCAGCGATCCGCCGCCGCCCAGGAACGCCGCCTCGGCGAACGGGAAGTCGCCACGGACGAGCTCGCCGCCCGCGCGCAGGGCCAGGATGGGCCCCGCGCCCAGCGACAGGTACGTGCGACCCTCGCCCCGCACGGAGCCGAACGCGCCGTCGTCCACGCCAAAGCCCTCCGCGCCCGCGCCCAGCCACCAGCCGCCGCGCGTAATCGCCAGCGTGTCGCGGCCGTCGAACCGCACGTCGCCCCGCAGGCCGTACTGCGTGAAGCCGTCCGCGCCGCGCGGGTCGGGAATGGTCGCGAAGGCCGGCTCGCGCGGGTCCATCCACCGCGCCATGGGGCCGATGCGGTACGCGCCCCGCTGGCCCATCCGCCCGTACCACGTGGCCTCGGCGCGCACCTCGTTGCTCGTGACCTCGTACTCCTCGCTGGTCTCGCCCGGCGAGTCGTTGCCGAAGCCGTGAAAGCGGACGACCTCGAAGGTCCGCGCGCCGGCGGACAGGCGCAGGCCGGAGGGACGCCCCGTCCGCACGAAGTCCGCGTAGCCCTCCACGCCGATCCCGTCCTCCAGGGGCGCGTACAGGGCGCGGACGCCCACCTGCCGGGCGTACGGCTGCCGGCGAAAGCCGTAGCGCGTCCACACGGGCCCCGCGCCGATCACCGGCCCCACGTTGCTCACCCACGCGCCCCACGGCTGCACGGGCGCGAAGTCCGCGCCCCAGTCCTGCGCCGGCGGCTGGTTGCCGAACAGTCCGCGCACGGAATCCGGCTCCCACGCGCGCGTGTCCACGCGTCCCTCGCGGCCGGGGATGAGCCGGTTCTCGCCACGGTCGTCGTGCAGCACGCTCATCCCCGCCCGCCCGCCGACGGACGAATCCGACAGCACGTCGTCGCCCCCGCCGCCGATGAGGCGCACCTGGATGCTGCGGGCGGCTTGGCCGCGGATGACGGCGCGGTCGTCGCCGCCGTGCAGGTAGACGCGGATCTCGCGCGTCTCCACAGGGCTGAAGCGGCGGCGGAAGTACGGCGCGCCGCCGGTTGCCCGCGACAGCGCCACGTCCACCGTGCCGTCCGGGTTGCGAAGGACGTCCGCGCGATCGTCCTCGTCCGTGCCGCGCACGTCCACGTCGCTCACCAGGCGCTCGTACAGCGCGGCGGATGCCTCGCGCAGGTGGTCGCGGCGCCAGCGAAGGGCGGCGGCCAGCTCGTCCGCACCCAGGGGCTGCCACTCGGCCGGCATCTGCCGCACGGCGCGGGCGATGACGTCGTCCGTCAGCGCGGCCTGCACGCGCACCGTCACGGAATCCCACGCGGGACGGTCCACGTCCGTCAGCAGCCGGCGGTCCAGCGGCGTCGGGAGATGGAAGTAGCCCTGCAGGTCGCGCCAGCGCGGGCCGTAGCGGGTAAGGTTGGGCGCGAACGCGCGCGCCGTGGCGGGGAACAGCCCCTCGTAGTCGCTGAACGCGTTGTCGCGGTCGCGGGGGATGGGCCGCCACGTCCAGCGGTCGCCCTGCTCGAAGCCGGCCCAGCGCCACTGGTCCATGTGGCGGTCCCAGTCACCCACGACGAGGTCCACGAGCCGCGCGGCCAGGAACTCGCGGCTCGCGACGCGCTCGTCCGGGTCCTCCTCCAGCCGCTCGAAGAGGCGATCCGTGCCCACGATGCGCTTGGCCCCGGCGAACACCCGGGTGATGCCGTCCTCCTCGTCGCCGTCGTCCTCCGGGCGCTCCTCCACCTGCCCCAGCCGGCCCGCGAACTCCGCGCGGTGCTCGCCCAGGAACGGGTGATCGGGCATTACGTAGAGCGCGGGCGTGGCGTGCAGCACGCCCACGGCGTCCAGCAGCGGCGCCACCACGTGCGCGCCGCCGGGGTGCTTGGCGCTCGTGAGGTCCTGCACGATCCACTCGACGAAGCTGTCCTGCAGGTCCTCGGGCAGGCCGCGCTCCGCCGTCTTGTCCACGGAGCGAAAGACGTACTGCCGTCCGTCGCGGCCCAGCATCCGCAGCGACTCCGTGGCGAACCCGCCGCCCGCCTGCAGCACGCGCAGCCCGCCGGCGAACCGGTCCGGGTCCAGCACGGGCACGCGCACGGGCGTGGTCCACTCGGCGCGGTACTCGTTGCCGTTGGCAAAGCGCTTGAACGCGCTGGACCGGTACTCCGGCCCCGCCACGACCGTCGTGTCCTGCGCCCACCCGCGCGCGGGCGCCGCCGCGCACGCCAGCGCGGCGGCCGAAAAAGCTCCAAACGTCCGCAGACGCACGATGCCGATCTCCGAGACGGGATTAAGGGTGCATGCAACCGGGGGCGAGCTACGGAAGGACTGTGCCGGGGGGAAAGAAGTGCCAAGTTCCGAGTGCCAAGTGCCAACTCTGTCACTTGGCACGTGGCACTCGGTACCTGGCACTCTCCCCTACATCCCGCGCGGCCGGCCCTTCCCCAGCACGTTCGTCACGAAGTAGTAGATGACGAACAGCACGCCCACGATCAGCAGCAGGTGGAAGAGGAAGCCCACCACGTTGAAGACGATCTTCAGCACGATCCACGCGACGATCAGCAGCAGACCGATGCGAAGGAGAGCTCTCACGTTCATGCGTTGCCTCTGCGGTTGGGGAACGATCACACGATGCGGCCGGGCAAGCACGGGGCCAGCCTTTCTTCCATCCGCCTTCCGCTCCCCCGCTGCGGGACGGACGGACGAGGGACGATGACTGGCTACGCGCCCCAGCCCGCGTGGTCCAGGCGGCGGTCGATGTCGTACGCGGCGCTGATGAGCGACAGGTGCGTGAACGCCTGGGGAAAGTTGCCCAGGTGCTCGCCGCTGGGGCCCAGCTGCTCGGCGTACAGGCCCAGGTGGTTGGCGTAGCCCAGCACCTTTTCGAACGCGAAGCGCGCCTGCTGCAGGTCGCCGCCGCGCGACAGGCACTCGGCGTACCAGAACGAGCAGATGCTGAACGTGCCCTCCGGGTCCGCGAACCCGTCGGTCTCGCCGTTGCCCACCACGTACCGCCGCACGAGCGAATCGTCCACCAGCTCGCGGCGCACGGCCTCCATCGTCGACTTCCACCGCGGGTCCGCCGGGCTCACGAAGCGCAGCAGCGGCATGAGCAGGCACGACGCGTCCATCACCCCGCTGCCGGGCGTTTGCGTGAACGCCTTTTTGCGCGGGTGCCAGAACTCGGTGAAGACGCTGCGGTAGATCTCGTTGCGCACCTCCAGCCAGCGCACCAGCGGCGCCGGCAGCGAGCGGTGCTGCGCCAGGCGGATGGCGCGGTCCACGGCCACCCAGCACATCACCCGCGAGCTCAGGTAGGGCCGCTGCTCGCGGCGAATCTCCCACAGGCCGTGGTCGGGGCGGCGCCAGTTGTCGCACACCCAGTCCACGATGCGCGTGAGCGTGTTCCACAGGTCGTAGCTCATGGGCTCCCCGTACTTGTCGTACAGGTACACGGAGTCCATCAGCGCGCCAAAGATGTCCATCTGCAGCTGCGCGGCCGCCCCGTTGCCCACGCGCACGGGGCGCGAGCCGCGGTACCCCTCCAGATCCAGCTCCCGCTCGGGCACGTCGTGGCATCCGTCCAGCCCGTACAGCGGCTGCAGGGGAATGCCGTCGCCCTCCTCGCCCGCGCGCTCCGCGATCCAGTGGATAAAGCGCCCCGTCTCTTCCGTGAGCCCCAGGCGGATGAGCGCGTACAGGGTGAACGCGGCGTCGCGCACCCAGGTGTAGCGGTAGTCCCAGTTGCGCGCCCCGCCGATGGACTCCGGCAGCCCGAACGTGGGCGCGGCGATGAGCGACCCGTACTGGTCGCTCACCAGCAGCCGCATCACCAGGGCACTGCGGTTGACCTCGTCGCGCCAGCGGCCGCGGTAGGTGGACCGGCCGATCCACTCCCTCCAGAAGTTGGCCGTGCGCTTGAACGCCTCCGACGCGTAGCGCTGCGTGGCGTGCGGCCCCGCGTGCGGCTCGGCGCACGCCTCCAGGATGAACGTGGCCGTCTGCTCGTGCTTGAGCGTGAACTCGGCCACGGCGTCGCCGTCCTGCACGCGCAGGGGCACGGAGCCGCGCAGCCGCAGGAATGCCAGCCCGGCCTGCTTCGCATCCTCCGGCGTGAACGACACGCCCTCCTCGCTGTCCGCCTCGGCGCGATGCGGAACGGCGCCGTAGCCAAAGCGCGGGGCGCATCGCAGCTCGAAGCGCACGTCGCCGCGCACGGCCTTTACCCGCCGCACCACGCGCCGCACGCCCTCCGTCTCGGCCACGGGCATGAAGTCGCTGATCTCCGCCACGCCGTCGGGGGAGAGGGTGCGCGTGAGCAGGACGTTGGTGTCGGGCAGGTACAGCTGCTTGCGGCGCGCCTCGCCCAGCTGCGGGTCGATGCGAAACACGCCGCCGCGGTCCGCGTCCAGCAGCGAGGCAAAGACCGACGGCGAATCGAACCGCGGCGCGCACAGAAAGCTGATGGCGCCGTCCAGCCCCACCAGCGCCACCGTGTGCAGGTCGCCGATGATGCCGTGGTCCTCGATGGGAAGGTAGCGTGCGTCCTGGGGCATCCGGATGGGGGATCGAAGGTTCGCGCCAGGTTTGCGCAAGAGGCGGACCCCGTGCCGCGATCCATGGCGCGGCGCGAGTGCCGGTCTGCCCCGCATCCACCGAATCGTTGCGAATCGCGAGGGATGTGTCCATCTATCGTAGGTCATCCTGCTCACACTATCTCCCGCATCTACAATGGCACAGCCCGGCTTCCCCTCACGCCTGCCCCCCGAAGCTCCCCG
>NZ_DASURI010000289.1:0-10169 GCF_036280135.1 Longimicrobium sp. | reverse complement strand
AGCAGAGTACTTCAAAAGCAGTTGCAGTACTGCTGCCTCTGCTCCCTCTGCGTGAGAATGCAGTCACGGGCTGAAAGAAGGCGGAGAGGGCCGCTCCCGGGCAGGAGAGCGGCCCTTCTTTCGTTCCGGATGCCAACTAATCGAGAACTTCGCGCATCCAATCCCACGAATCGTCGACAATGTGGCGGAAGGGACGATGGACTGCTAAATTTCCGCCCACTTCGCCGGACACCTCCGCCGTAACGCATCAGTTCTCCTCTTCCATCCGCTCCATCCCATGAAGCAGTACGCGTTCCTGCTGGCCGCGGCCGTGCTCCCCGCGTCCGCGCACGCACAGGCCGGCCACGGCTCGGCCAGCGTGCCGGGCGCCCTGGCCACGCGCGCCCCGTCGGCCATTCACCTGGACGGCCGCCTGGACGACGCTGCGTGGGCCGCCGCCACGCCCATCACCACGTTCACGCAGATGGACCCCGAGGAGGGGCGGCCGGCCAGCGAGGCCACCGAGGCCCGCATCCTGTACGACGACGAGGCGCTGTACGTGGGCGTGCGCATGCACGACCGCGGGCGGGTGAACACGCGCCTGGGCCGGCGCGACATGAACCTGGGCGACAGCGACTGGGCGGGCGTGGTCATCGACAGCTACCACGACCACCGCACGGCGTACAGCTTCGACGTGAACCCGTCGGGCGTGCGGCGCGACGCGCTCAAGACGGACGGCGGTGACGACATGACGTGGGACGCCGTCTGGGACGCCGCCGCCCACCGCGACAGCGCCGGCTGGACGGCCGAGTACCGCATCCCCTTCAGCCAGCTGCGCTTCAGCCCCGCCACGGAGCAGACGTGGGGCATCCAGGTGGAGCGCATCATCGGCCGCCGCAACGAGTACGACGTCTTCAGCTTCACGCCCAAGGCCGAGCGGGGCGGCGTGGCGCGATTCGGCCACCTGGACGGGCTGCGCGACATCCGCCCGGGCCGGCGGCTGGAGGTCCTGCCCTACACGGTCATGCGCGCCGACTACACGGACCCGGGCGTCAACCCGTTCCGCGAGGACGGCGAATACGGGACGACGGTAGGCGCGGACCTCAAGTACCGCGTGACGAGCGACCTCACGCTGGACGCCACCATCAACCCCGACTTCGGGCAGGTGGAGCAGGACCCGGCGGACGTGAACCTCACGCAGTTCGAAACCTTCTTCGCCGAGAAGCGCCCCTTCTTCGTGGAGGGCGCGGAGATCTTCACCTTTGGCCCTGGCCAGCTGCCCACGGGCGGCGAGCTGTTCTACACGCGGCGCATCGGCGGGCGGGCCAGCGGCCTGGCGCCGCAGACGGCGCTGGCCGACGTGCCCGTGGACGCGCGCATCGTGGGCGCCGCCAAGCTGTCGGGAAAGACGGCGGGCGGCTGGAGCATCGGCGTGCTGGAGGCGCTCACGCGGCGCGAGGAGGCGCGCTTTCGCCTGCCGGACGGCGGCAGCGAGTCGATGGTGGTGGAGCCCGTGACCAACTACTTCGTGGGCCGCCTGCGGCGCGACCTGCGGGGCGGGCAGTCGGCCGTGGGGGCCATGGTCACGGCCGTGAACCGCGACCTGGAGACGGACGAGCTGCGGTCGCTGCTGCACTCCGGCGGCTACACGGCCGGGCTGGACTTTCGCCACGAGTTCGGCAACCGCGCCTGGCGGCTCAGCGGGTTCCTGAGCGGCAGCCACGTGCGGGGCGACAGCCTGGCCATCGCGCGGACGCAGGCGCGGCCGCACCGCTACTTTCAGCGGCTGGACGCCTGGTACGTGGACCTGGACCGCGGCGCCACGTCGCTCACGGGCGCGGCGGCGCAGCTGCGGCTGCAGCGGCAGGCGGGCCGCCACTGGCGCGGCAGCCTGGGGGTGAGCACCATCACCCCCGGCTACGAGGTGAACGACCTGGGCTACCAGCGCCGCGGCGACCGCATCGACGTCAACTCCAGCGTGAGCTACGTGCAGAACACGCCCGGGCGCCTGTTCCGCTGGTGGCAGGCGGACCTGCAGAACGTGCTGGAGCACAGCTACGGCGGGTACATGGTGCAGAACTCCCTGTACCTGGGCGCGCAGGGGCAAACGCGGCAGTACTGGACGGTGCAGGCCACCCTGGGCGCCAGCGCCGAGGCCACGGACGACCGGCTTACGCGCGGCGGCGTGCTGGCCCGGCGCCCGGCGTGGCGGCGGTTGACGGCGTACGCCGAGAGCGACGGCCGCAAGCCGCTGGTGGGCCTGGCCAGCGTGTTCTACCAGGACGAGGACGGGCCGGGGTGGCAGGGCGAGACGGGCGTGCAGCTCACGGTCAAGGCGTCGCCGCGGTGGAACCTGTCCGCGGGGCCGTCGCTGAGCCGCTACGTGACCCCCGCGCAGTTCCTGGGCGCCGGGCCCGACGCGTCGGCCGCGCGGACGGCCGGGTACCGATTCTTCTTCGCGGACCTGGACCAGACCACGGTCACGCTGGACACGCGGGTGAACTACACGTTCAGCCCGGAGCTGTCGCTGGAGGTGTTCGTGCAGCCGTTCGTGAGCACGGTGGACTTTGGCGACGTGCGCACGCTGGCCGCCGCGCGCACGTTCACCTTTGACGCGTCCGACGATTCCGCGCCGGGCGACTTCACGGTGCGCAGCCTGCGGGGCAACGCCCTGCTGCGGTGGGAGTGGCGGCGGGGCAGCACGCTGTTCCTGGCGTGGCAGCAGAGCCGCGAGTCGGAGGAGCTGGGCTACGCGGACTTTGACCTGGCGCACGAGCGGGCGGCCCTGTTCCGCGCCCGCCCGGACAACGTGTTCGTCCTCAAGGTCAACTACTGGCTCAACCCCTGAACTGCATTCTCACGCAGAGCCGCGGAGGCGCGGAGTACTTCGTTCGCGCGATGAAGTACTCTGCGTCCTCCGCGGCTCTGCGTGAGAAACGTAGTTGCCGTAAAAGCGGGAAGGACGCGCGAAGGGCCGCTCCCCAGACGAGGAGCGGCCCTTTTTGCTTCGACAAAGTCCCATGAATGAACTGCATTCTCACGCAGAGGGAGCAGGGGCAGCCGAGTACTTCATCGCGCGGCGAAGTACTCTGCTGCCCCTGCTCCCTCTGCGTGAAAACGTAGTTGCAGTAAAAGATGGCGGGCGGCGCACCGTGTGGTACGCCGCCCGAAATCCATCCACCGTGCAAAGGCCGGACGGTGCGTGTCACTGCATCAGCGCATCAGCGCGCGGAACCCGGCCTGCTCGAAGTGGTGATCCGTGGTGAGCGCCTCCCGGAGCTGCCGCCGCTGCATCACGACGAACGAAACGCAGTCCGTCATCCCCCATTCCTTGTCCTTGCGCTGACGAAAGAGAGACAGCGCATCGGCATACAGGTCATCCGTCAGGGGAATGACGTGAATTCGCGGATCCTGGGCGACTGTGTCCAGCACCGCGACGGCGGCATCGCGGAACCTGTACTTCGCGAGCATGTTCCCGATCTCCAGCAGAACCGGCTGCGTCGTCACGAGCCCGATCTCTGGGTTCCGACGCAGCCAGTCCGCCCGCTCCACCGCCCTCTCGTGCGCCTCGTCGGCGGGGATGGCGAGGGCGATCACGTACGAGGCATCGAGGAAGACCTCAGCGCCCGGTGTCGCCATTCCCGTAGAGGTGGTCGTGGAAGCGGGTGGAGAGATCCGACGGGCCGTCCAGCTCCAGCCCCTGGACCACGTCGAGGAACGACCGGGGCGGGGCGGCATCCGGTTCCGCTCCACTCTCGATCGTGATCCTGACGCGCGCGTTGGCGGGAAGCTCCATCGGCTCCTCCAGGTGCAGCCATTCGCGGTCGTGCAGCGTCGCGTAGACGGTCTTCGTCATCGTCTCTCCTCCTCGTCCTGCGCCCGGAACTCTACCGCAGCCGGCTGAGCAGCTCGTCGTTGGTCTCGGTGCCGTTCATCTGCTTCACCAGCAGCTGAAGGGCATCCTCGGCGCCCAGGGAGTGCAGCGCGCGGCGCAGCTGGTACACCTTGTCCAGCTGCTCCGACGGAAAGAGCAGCTCCTCGCGGCGCGTGGCGCTCTTCTCGATGTCGATGGCGGGGAAGATGCGCCGGTCGGCCAGGCCGCGGTCCAGCACGATCTCGCTGTTGCCCGTGCCCTTGAACTCCTCGAAGATCACCTCGTCGCCGCGGCTGCCCGTGTCGATGAGCGCCGTGGCGATGATGGTGAGCGAGCCCGTGCCGCCCCGCACCTTGCGCGCGCTGCCGAAGAAGCGCTTGGGCTTTTCCAGCGCGCCGCTGTCGATGCCGCCCGAGAGCATGCGGCCCGTGCCGCGCTCCGTGGTGTTGTACGCGCGGGCCAGGCGCGTGAGCGAGTCCAGCACGATCACCACGTCGCGCCCGCTCTCCACCAGCCGCCGCGCGTGCTCCAGCACCATCTCGGCCACGGCCACGTGCCGCTCCGCCGGGCAGTCGAACGAGCTCGCGATGACCTCGCCGATGCCCAGCATCTGCATCTCGGTCACCTCCTCGGGCCGCTCGTCCACCAGCAGCACCATGAGCGCCGCCTCCGGGTAGTTGGTGGCGATGCCGTTCATGATGGCCTGCAGCACCGTGGTCTTGCCGGCCTTGGCCGGGGCCACGATCAGGGCGCGCTGGCCCTTGCCCAGGGGCGCGATGAGGTCGATGATGCGGTTGGTAAAGTCGCGGCGGGACTTGCTGGCGCCGGCCACGGGAAGCTCCAGGCGAAGGCGCTCGTCGGGGTAGGTGGCGGGAAGGCTGCCGAACTCGGCGCGGCCGCGGGCCTGCGCGGGGTCCAGCCCGTTCACGCTCACCACCTCGTCCAGCGGCGGGCTCTTTCCGCGGCCCGGCGGCGTGCCGATGGTGCCCTGCACCCGGTCGCCGGTGCGCAGCCCCAGCCGGCGGATGACGGACTGCGACACGAAGACGTCGCCGTCGGCGGCCTGGTAGCCGGTGGCCACCGTGCGCAGGAACCCGCTGCCGCTGGGCAGGATCTCGAGAATTCCGTCCGCGGTGGGCTCGGACGCGGACGCAGGGCGCGCCGCGGCGGACGGTTGTGCGGAGAGGCTCATTCGGTGATGTCGGTTTGCTGAAATCCTGAAAACGCCGGAGGCCCGCCGGCAGATCGCCGGGCGGACGGAACCACCGCCTCCGCGTTTTGGCTGGGCGCTGGAGCGTGACGTCAAGTTGCGTGCCGCGGAAGGGACGCGGCGGAGGTGACGTGGCGCGGGAATGCGAGAAACTTAGCGCCCCCGGGCGCCCGCGCAAGGCATACGTTTCCACGCCCCGGCGCGCAAAGCCTGGAACCCCGGGGTTACGGCATATGTTCCGGCTGGCGCAAATGGTTGGGCGCGTATACCTTTACGTCGTTTTCCCCGGCAGTCCCCCGTCCGCCGCGCAAGGATGTCGCGCTACCTGGAGCTTACGGTCCGCCCCGAGGACCCGTTTCACCCGCACGCACGCCGCAAACGCTCGCTCTCGGCCATCCTCTTCCTGGTGATGGCGCTGGGGCTGCTGGGCGCGGCGTTCTTTCGCACGCAGATCGTCCGCAACGACGAGTTCGCCCTGCGCGCCGACGACAACCGCTTCGACATCGTCCCCATCCCCGCCCCGCGCGGCGCCATCTACGACCGCAACGGCAAGCTCGTGGCCGAGACGGTCACGGGGTACAGCCTGTCGGTGGAGCCCGGCCCCGCCGACAGCATCCGCGCGCGCCTGGCGCCCGTGGCCCAGCTGCTGGGGCTGGACTCGGCGGCCATCGCGGGTGTGGTGGCGGCGGGGCGCACCAGCCGCGGGCGGGCCGTGCCCGTCATCCCCCACCTGAGCTTTGAGCAGGTGTCCAAGCTGCAGGAGCGGCGGGGACGCCTGCACGGGCTGCGGGTGGACGCGTCGCCCGTGCGGCGCTACCCGGCGGGCGCGGCCGTGGCGCACGTGGTGGGCTACGTGCTGGAGATCAACGACCGCGAGCTGCAGAGCAAGGAGTGGGAGAACTACCGGCAGGGGCAGCACATCGGCAAGACGGGGCTGGAGCGCCAGTACGAAAAGCAGCTGGGCGGGCAGATGGGCGCCCAGTACGTGGAGGTGGACTCGCGGGGCCGGGTGCTGGGCCGCTTTGCCCCGCAGATCAACGATCCGCCGGAGGCCGGGCAGGACGTCAGGCTCACGCTGGACCTGGACCTGCAGCGCTACATCCACCAGATCTGGCCCACGGGCATGCGGGGCGCGGCCGTGGCCATGGTGCCGTCCACGGGCGAGATCCTGGCCCTGTACTCGGCCCCCACGTACGACCCCAACCTGTTCGTGGGCGGCGTGAGCGGGCAGGACTGGTCGCGGCTCAACAGCGACCCCGCCCGTCCCCTGCTCAACCGCGCCATCGCGGGCATCTACCCGCCGGGAAGCACGTGGAAGCTGGCCACGGCCATCGTGGGGCTGGAGCGCGGGGTGATCACGCCCGAGTACGTGATGCCGTACCCCTGCGTGGGCGGCATGGCGTACGCGGGCCGCTACTCGCGCTGCTGGAAGCGCGAGGGCCACGGGCCGCAGAACCTCATCCAGGCCATCGCCAACTCCTGCAACGTGTACTTCTACCAGCTGGGCATCCGGCTGGGGCTGGACGACCTCACCCGGGCCGGTACGCGGCTGGGCTTCTCCCGCCCCACGGGCGTGGACATGCCGGGCGAGCGGGTGGGCACCTTCCCGGCGGACCGGGCGTGGTACGTGAACCGCTTTGGCTGGCGGCCGCCGCCCAGCGAGGTGATGAACGTGTCCATCGGCCAGGGGCCCAACGCGCAGACGCCGCTGCGGATGGCGCAGTTCTTCAGCGCGCTGGCGGGCAACGGCTCCGCCCGCGCGCCGCACCTGCTGGCCGGGCGCCCAACGGACGTGGAGACGGACCTGAACGTGAGCAGGCAGACGCTCACCTCCGTGTGGCGCGGCATGGCGGCCGTGATCGAGGCCGGCGGCACGGCCCACGCCGTGGAGCTGCAGAACTGGAAGCTGTACGGCAAGACGGGCACGTCGCAGAACTCCGCGGACCCCAAGCGGCCGCACGCGTGGTTCACGGGGTTCGCGGGCCCGCGGGGGCGCGACCCGGAGATCGTCGTGGCGGTGCTGGTGGAGTTCGGCGAGAGCGGGTCCGGCGCGGCGGCGCCCATCGCGTCGCGGATGGCGGACTTCTACCTGAACAGGAAGCACGGCCGCCCCACGCCGCCCCTCGTCGCCGAGTCCATCGCCGGCCCCTCGTCACGCGACTCCGCCCGGCGGACGCTGCCCGCGGCGGCCACCGCCGTGGTGCCCACCCGGCCCCGCGCGCCGGAGCCGGACTGAACGGCGGGTACGAAGGTACGCGGTACGAAGGGACGGGGTACGTAGGTACGGAATGGCGATGCGATGCGGCTCCTCTCCGGGTGATTCGGGGAGGGGCCGTTGGCGTTTCGCTGGATGCGGATGCGGATGCGGATGCGGATCCGCGGACGGGCGAGGTTCGTCGAGCAGACGCGGAGCCCGTGCACACCGAACCCGGCGATTGAAATCGCGGCACCGGAAACGTGATGTCGGCCTGCGCCGACGGGTCCGGGCCGGGCGAGTACCGTGCGTCGCGCACAGCCCGCGCGAGCCGGATACAAGCCTCGCGACGATCGGCAACCTCCGGAGATGGTGAAGCCCCGCCGTGCGACGCGAAGCGTCGTCAGGGCGGGGCTTTCCGCTGTCGTTGCGGCGGCTTCAGCCGCTCCGGCTCGGCGTCGAACTACCGGGCCTGATTCCGCCTACGGCGCCTTGGCCGCGCCGCCCGCGGGCTGCGCGCCGGTGCGGTCGCGGGGGAGGCGGCGGTTCTCGGGAATGCTCCAGTAGATCACGTCCTCCCACCACTCCGGCCCGCGCATCTTTACGTTCGCGAACCGCTGGTTCACGGCGTAGAACTCGGGGTCCAGGAAGATGGGCGCGTACACCGCGTCGTCGATCAGCTGCTGCTCCAGCTGCCGCCACAGGGCGCGGGCCTGCGTGGTGTCGTTCTGCACCAGGATCTGATCGATCAGCTGGTCCACGCGCGGGTTGCTGTAGCCCGCGAAGTTGGGCCCGTTGGGCGGAATGCTGCGCGAGTGGAACAGCATCTCCGCGTTGGGCCCCATCACGCCCGGGCCCCAGCCCCATCCCCAGAAGCTGGCCGTGAACTCGCGCGCCCGCAGCCGCTCCACCCAGCTGGTGCGCTCCAGCTCGCGCGGCACCATGTCGATGCCCACCTGCTTGAGCTGCTGCTGGATGAAGATGAGCATGTCCTTGCGCATCTGGTCCGCGGAGCTCACCTCCACCTCGATGCGCAGCGGCTGCCCGTTCTTTTCGCGGATGCCGTCGCCGTTGGTGTCGCGCCAGCCGGCCTGCTCCAGCAGCGCCCGCGCGCCGTTGGCGTCGTACGGGATGGGGCGCACGTCGGCGCTGTGCTCGCGCAGCCCCGGCGCGATGGGCGACAGCGCGGGCGTGCCCTGCTCGCCGAACTGCGCGCGGACGATGCCCTGCCGGTCGATGGCCATCACGAACGCGCGGCGCACCACGGGATCGTTGGCCGGCGCCTTGGCCTGGTTGAACGCGATCCAGCCCGGCCGCACCTGGGCCGCCGTCTCCAGCCGCACGCCCCGCGCGCGCTCCACGGCCTCGCGCTGCTCGGGGGTGACCTTGGCGGCGTCCGCCTGCCCGTTCGCGAGCTGCGTGAGCCGCGACGTGGCATCCGGCACCACGCGCACGATGATGCGGTCCAGCGCGGGCCGCTTGTCGGGCGCGTCGGGGTTGGCCTCCACGACGATCTGCTGTCCCTTTTGCCAGCTGCCGAACCGGAACAGGCCGTTGCCCACGGGCCGCTGGCCGAACGGGTCGAAGCGCATGCGCGCCGGCGGCACGTTCTGCAGCAGGTGCTTGGGGACGGGGATCACTTCCAGCAGCGCGTTGACGGTGGACGGCCCCGTGCGGTTGAGCTTGACCTCTACCGTCATGGGGTCCACCACGCGGGCGGACTCCACGCCGGCCACGTCCGCCTGCCGGGGCGACGCCGTGAGCGAGTCCTGCTGGCGCTGGATGGTGAAGACGATGTCCTCGGCCGTGACGGGCCGGCCGTCATGCCACTTGAGATTGGGCCGCACGTGCAGGAGGACCGTGGCGCTGTCGGGGCGCTCCCAGCGCTCCAGCAGGACCGGCACGTAGTTGCTCAGCGTGCTGACGCGGCGGGCCAGGGCGCGAAAGAGCAGGTGGACGATCTGGTACGACTGCGTGTTGTCGAAGGTGAGCGGGTTCAGGTCGTCCGCGTCGCCCTCGGCCAGGAAGATCATGGTGCCGCCGGGCGCCGCGCCCGTGAACGTGGGGTGTCCCGCGCCCACGCCCTCGTCGCCGGCGCCGCCCTTGGGCGCACCTTCGCCGCCTCCTCCGTCCCCGCCGCCGCACGCGGCCAGGGCCAGGCCCAGCAGCGCCATCCATGCGGCGGACGAACCCCGCCGCCCCCGAGCGATCCACCGCATCGTCCTCCTCCCGTGTGACTGTTCCCGGCCCGCGCCCGTGCGCGGGGCTTTTTGGCCTGTCACTGCACAAAGTCCGCCGGGGCCCTCACCCCGCTCGTTCCTCGCGGCCCTCTCCCGCAAACTGCGCGGGAGAGGGCGTACACTTCGAACCTGGCGCGGGGCGGATCGGCGGAGGCCCGGCGGAAGCGCATCTCCACCTTCGTGCCGCGAAGCCCGGATCGCGCCGGCAGCGGGCCGCCCCTCCCCCGGCCCCTCCCCGCTCGTTCCTCGCGGAGAGGGGAGACCTTCATTGCGCGACGCCCGTCTCCGTGCTGGGGCTGGGGTGTACACCCTCTCCCGCGCAGTTTGCGGGAGAGCGTGGGAGCCTAGGCGAGCGGGTGAGGGCCCCCGCCGTTGCCTGCTATTCCCTATTCCCTGTTCCCTATTCCCTCGTCCGCCGTCAGAACCGATCAAACGTCCACGGCTTGGGCACCGCCAGCGCGCGGTCCAGCGTCTGGAGCACGGCGGGGCGGTCGATCTCCGCCAGGCCGCCGGCCGTGGCCTGCCACACGGGCACCGCGCCGATGAACATGCGCGACAGGGTGTCGATGGGCAGCCGGATGGTGGCGTCCACGTGCGTGCCGCCCGCCAGCGGCTCCACCTCCATCCGCCCGTCCTCGATGTGCACGCGCCAGGGGCCGCGGTTCTCCGCCA
>NZ_DASURI010000288.1:0-7593 GCF_036280135.1 Longimicrobium sp. | reverse complement strand
GGGCCAGCGACTTGGGGATCATCTCCCCCACGACGATGTGGAAGTAGGTGAGGATGGCCACGGCCAGCACGCTGGCGATGGTGTGCGTGGCCGCCGTCCGCAGCGAGCCCAGCCCGTGCAGCCGGTGGCCGATCCACTCCGCCAGCACGTGCTCGCCGTACATGCCCAGCCCCAGCGACGCCACCGTGATCCCCAGCTGCGCCGTGGCGATGTAGCGGTCCTGCCGGCGCGGGTCGCGCAGGATGTTCGACACCACGCGCGCCACGCTGTCGCCGTCCGCCGCGCGGCGCTCGATGGCGGCCCGCGGCGCGCCCACGATGGCGAACTCCGCCGCCACGAACAGCGCGTTCAGCAGGATGAGCAGGGTGATGATGAGAAAGGGGACCATGCGTCAGCCCTCCCCCTCGGCCGGGCGGCGCCGGTCCTCCGGCGGGCACCACGGCGTGGCGACCACGGAGGCCACCGCGTGCCCCGTCACCGCCTCGACGACCACCCGCACGCCGTCGATGTCCACCGTCTCGCCCGGCTCGGGGACGTGGCCCAGCGCCTCCATCACCCGGCCGCCCACCGTGTCCACGTCGCCCTCCCACAAGATGCCGATCCACGGCTCGGCCTCGTCCAGGCGCAGCCAGCCGGGAAGCCGCACGCGGCCGTCCTCCAGCCGCTCCGGGCGCGGGTCGTTGGTGCGGAACTCGTCCGCCACCTCGCCCATCACCTCCGTGAGCACGTCGTCCAGCGTCACCAGCCCGGCCACCCCGCCAAACTCGTCCATGACGATGGCCAGGTGGCTGCGCCGCTCCCGCATGAGCGTGAGCAGCCGGTCCGCCGTCACGCTCTCGTGCACCATGAGGATGGGGCGCATGAGCTGCCGGACGGACGCCAGCTGCCCGCCGGCCAGGTAGCCGCGGAAGAGGTCCTTGGTGTGCAGCAGCCCCTCCACGTGGTCGATGTCGCCGCGATACACGGGCAGGCGCGTGTACGGCGTGTCGGCCATGCGCCGCAGCACCTCGTCCGCCGGCGTGTCGATGTCCACGGCCACGATCTCCTGCCGGGGCACCATCAGGTGGCGCGCGGGGCGAATTCCCAGCTGCAGGGCGCGGCGCAGGCGGCGGTGCTCGTCGGGCTCCAGCAGCCCGCCGTCGCGGCTTTCCGCGATCAGCAGGTCGATCTCCTCGGGGCTGTGGATGTGCCGGTGGCCCACGGGCTGCACGCCCATGGCGCGCAGGGCCAACGCTCCGCTGCCGTTAAGGAACTTGATGAAGAAGCGGAACGCCACGAGCGACCAGCGCATGGGCAGCGACGTGCGCAGCGCCACCTGCGTGGGGAACTGCAGGGCCAGCGACTTGGGCACCAGCTCCCCCAGCACCATGGCCAGGATGGTGAGCGAGACGAGGATGATGCCGGCCGCCGTGGAGCGCGCCGCCGCGTCCGACATGGGGCGCACGGACTGGATGACGCCCGCCAGGGGCCCGGCCAGCGTGGCCTGCCCGTACGCCCCCACGATGAGCGACGTGAGGGTGATGCCGATCTGCGACGCGGCGATGTACGTGTCCAGCGCCTGGGGGTCGTCCAGGTACGGCAGCAGGCGGCGCGCGGCGGCGTCGCCCTGTTCCGCGCGCTGCCGAATGCGGCTGCGGCGCACGCTCACGGCGGCGAACTCCGCGGCCACGTACAGCGCCGTCAGGGCGATGAGGACGACGATCACCAGAAGGGGAAGCAGCGTCATCGGGGGCGGGAACGGGACGGTTCCGGAGGCGCCGGGAACGGCGTCCGGGGGGCGCGCAGAGGGGCCTCCGCGCGCGTCGGTCTTGTGCTCACGCCTCGAAACGTGCTCATTGTATGGATTCCAACGCACGGAGTACGCCAGCGGTGCGCCCGCGGGAGGGGCACCCGGCGCCCTTTGCAGGGTACGTGTTGCGCGAACCCCCCGCAAGACGATCCTATTAGGTACTCGCGGCGCCGGCCGAACGGCCGCGCCCGGCACCGACGACGCCACCCACACCGGTTGAGATGGACCAGGAAACCGCCCTTAGCGACAAGCTGCGCGACAGAATCCTGAGCGCCCTGCACCTGGGCCTGCTCCAGCCCGGCGACCGCCTGCCCAGCATCCGCGCCCTGTGGCGCGAGATGGGCGTGGACCACCGGGTGGTGGCCCAGGCCTACCGCGCCCTCGAGGACGAGGGCCTCGTGGAGGTGCGCGGCCGCTCCGGCGTGTACCTGGCCCCCCAGGACCAGCTGGGCGGCGAGGTGCTGGCCGAGACGGCGCGCTGGATGGCCGGCGTGCTGGTGGAAGGCTGGAAGCGCCGCATGACCCTGGCCGAGATCCCCGAGCTCATCCGCCGCTGCACCAGCACCGTGCGGCTGCGCTGCGCCGTGGTGGAGAGCAACGTGGACCAGATGACGGCCTACAGCGCCGAGCTCCAGGAGCAGTTCGGCCTGGAGGCGGTGCCGGTCTACATCTCGCCCGTGCCCCTGCCCCGCCCCGACCGCTCCGTGGAGTTCCACGGCGTGGAGGAGGCCATCCGGCAGACGGACCTGGTGGTCACCACCAGCTACCACTCGCGCCTGGTTCGCAAGGCGGCCGAGAACGTGAACGTCCCCGCCGTCACGCTCACGGTGAACAGCGAGGTGGTGGAGACGGTGCAGCGGCAGATCCGCGGCGGCGGCATCACGCTCGTCTGCGTGGACCCGGAGTTCGGCAACCGGCTGCGGGCCATGTACGCCGACGCCAGCGAGGGCCCCGAGCAGATCCGAGTGGTGCTGGCCGACGACGCCGAGGCCGTGGCGGCGCTCAGCCAGGACGACCCGGTGATCATCACGGGGGCCGCGCACCAGCGGATGGGCGACAGCGACCACCTGCCGCCCATGCTGCTGCCCCACTCGCCCACCTTCTCGGCGCACACCGCGCGCGAGCTGCTGCAGCTCATCATCCGCCTGAACCTGGCGGCGGCCGAGCAGCAGGACCCCGCGGAGCTGCTGGCGGGCGTGAGTGCGTGAGGGAAGTGCGAAAGTGCGAAAGTGCGAAAGTGCGAAAGTGCGAAAGTGCGAAAGTGCGAAGAGGCCCGGCGGATGCCGGGCCTCTTCGCGTATGGGTACGCCCCGGCCTGATGCACATTCGCGGCGCCCCAGCCCCGGCGAATGGATTCGCGGCTCTGACTGCGCGATGTCGGCCTTCGCCGACAGCTCCTGCCGCACGCCATCGCTAGTGCCACAGGCCGCGTTCGAGCCACCGAAGGCCCGCCTTGGTGCACATGGCGTCTTCTGCGCTGGGGCAGTCCGCGAAGGCGGACTTCGCGCCTTTCCAGCGGCGAATTCATTCGCTCCGGCTGGGAGCCTGCCTTACCGGATCAGATCCCCGATCGGCATCCTTCACCCCTGGCCAACGCGGACGCCGCCCGGCGCGCGCGGAACCCGCCCGCGCGGGCCGTTGCCGGCTGTTCCCTGTAACCTGTCCCCCATCCCCCGCAGTTCCACTCCCGCACTTTCGCACTCCCGCACTTTCGCACTCCCGCACTTTCGCACTTTCGCACTCCCCGGCGTCCAAGCATTGCGCCACCTTCCCCCGGCGGCTAGCGTTCGCCCGCACCCCCCGGCACACACCCTGCCTTTGCCCCGCCGCATGGACCGCATCACCCTGACGCTGTACGTGGCGGGACCCAGCCCCCGGTCGCGGGCGGCGGAGAGCAACCTCCGCGCGCTGTGCCGCGACCGGCTGGGCGGACGCGCGGAGCTGCGGGTCGTGGACGTGGTGCAGGACCCCGAAGCCGCCGAGCGCGCCCGCGTGCTCACCACCCCCACCGTCGTGCGCGAGCACCCCGCGCCGCCCCGCCGCGCCACCGGCGACCTGGGCGACGCTTCGCGCGTGCTGGCGGCCCTGGACCTGGATCCCGAGCACTCATGAGCCAGACCGCCTCTCCCGTAAGCAAGCTGCCCACCGGCCTCCCCGGCTTCGAGCTCATCGCCGAGGGCGGCCTGCCCCGCGGCCGCGCCACCCTCATCGCCGGCACAGCGGGGAGCGCCAAGACGGTGTTCGCCACCCAGTTCCTGGCCGCGGGCATCCTGCAGCACGACGAGACCGGCGTGTTCGTCACCTTCGAGGACGGGGTGGACGACATCCGCCGCAACATGCGCGGGTTCGGCTGGGACATCGAGGGGTGGGAGCGCGCGGGAAAGTGGGCCTTCGTGGACGCCTCGCCCCACCCCGACGGCGAGGGCGTCATCGTGGGCGACTACGACCTGGGCGGGCTCGTGGCGCGCATCGAGCACGCCGTGCGCCGCGTGGGCGCCACCCGCATCTCGCTCGACTCGCTCAACGCCCTCTTCGTCCAGTACCGCGAGCACGCCCTGCTGCGCGGCGAGCTGTTCCGCATCACCCGGCTGCTCAAGGAGATGGGCCTTACGGTGGTGTTCACGGGCGAGCGCCGCGAGGAGTACGGCGAGGTGAGCCGGCACGGGCTGGAGGAGTTCGTGGCCGACAACGTCGTCATCCTGCGCAACCTGCTGCTGGACGAGCGCCGCCGCCGCACCATCGAGATCCTCAAGATGCGCGGCACCACGCACCAGCGCGGCGAGTTCCCGTTCACCGTCACGAGCGACCGCGGCATCGTCGTCCTGCCGCTCACGGGCATCCCCCTCACGCAAAGCTCGTCCACCGTCCGCATCACCTCCGGCAACGCGGACCTGGACCACATGTGCGGCGGCGGCTTCTTTCGCGACAGCATCATCCTCCTCAGCGGCGCCACGGGCACGGGCAAGACGCTCATGGTCACCCAGTTCCTGGCCGGCGGCTTTGACGAGGACGAGCGCTGCCTGCTCTTTGCCTTCGAGGAGAGCCGCGACCAGCTCTTTCGCAACGCGGCCGCGTGGGGGTTCGACTTCGCGGGGATGGAGCGCGACGGCAAGCTCAAGGTCGTCAACGCCTACCCGCACGCCATGGCCGTGGAGGACCACCTCCTCACCATGCGCGACGCCATCGCCGAGTTCCGCCCCAACCGCGTGGCCGTGGACTCGCTCTCGGCCCTGGAGCGGGTGACCAACGTCCGCAGCTTTCGCGAGTTCGTCATCGGCCTCACCTCGTTCCTCAAGCAGGAAGAGGTGGCGGGGCTCTTCACCTCCACCACGGCGTCGCTGCTGGGCGGCTCGTCCGTCACCGAGAAGCACATCTCCACCCTCACGGACACCATCATCCTCCTGCGCTACGTGGAGACGCGGGGGCGCATGCGGCGGGCCCTGACGGTGCTCAAGATGCGCGGCAGCGCCCACGACCACGACATCCGCGAGTACGTCATCGAGGGACGGGGGATGCGCCTGGGCGACCGCTTCCACGACCTCACGGGCGTGCTGTCGGGCAACCTCACGCAGCTGCCGTCCAACGGGGACGACGACGGCGCGGACGGCGAGGCCTGACGCCATGCCGCTGTTCCAGCACGGGGGCGAGGCAGCCAGCGCGGCCGGCGAAAACGCCGACGCGCGGCTGCGCACGCTGCTGGAGCGGCTCCCCGACGGCGTGCTGCTGCTGGACGCGGGCGGCGCCGTGCGCTACGCCAACCCCGCCGCGCAGGCCCTGTTCGGCCGCGAGGCGGGCGAGCTGGAGGGCGCGCTCCTGGGCCTGCCCCTGGTGCCCGGCGAGACGACGGAGATCGACGTGCTGCGCCGCGGGCTGGGACCCGCCGTGGCGGAGCTGCGGATCGTGGAGGTGGACTGGGAGGGCGCCCCCGCCCTGCTCGTCTCCCTGCGCGACGTCACGGACCGCCGCGAGGCCGAGGCCCAGCGCCTGCGCGCCGAGCGCGAGGAGGCCGCCCGCGGCGAGGCCGAGACCCTGGCCCGCCGCGCCGCCTTTCTCTCCGAGGTGAGCGTGGCCCTGGGCGCGTCGCTGGATCCCCGGCACGCGCTGGAGCGGCTGGCGCGCCTGGCCGTGCCGGAGCTGGCGGACTGGTGCGTGATCGACCTGCGGCGCGACGACGGCTCCCTGGAGCGCATCGCCGCCGCCCACGCGGACCCGTCCAAGCAGCCCCTGGCATCGCGCCTGGCGCGCGACTTTCCGCCGGAGCCGGGAATTCCCTTCCCCGCGTCGGAGGCCGTCCGCACGGGCGCGCCCGTCATGCACTCGCCCCTGGACGACGAGACGCTGGGCCGCATCACCCGCGACCCCGCGCACCGGGGCCTGCTGCGGGCCCTGGGGACCAGCGCGCTGCTGGCCGTGCCCCTCGTGGCGCGGGGCGAGACGCTGGGGGCCGTCACCTTTGGCTGCGGGACGGGCGGATACGGCGGCGAGGACCTGGCCCTGGCCGTGGACTTCGCGCAGCGGGCGGCCACGGCCGTGAGCAACGCGCGGCTGTACGACCAGGCGCAGCAGGCCAGCCAGGCCAAGAGCGAGTTCCTGGCCGTGATGAGCCACGAGCTGCGCACGCCCCTCAACGCCATCATCGGCTACACGGACCTGCTGGACGCCGGCATCTACGGCGAGCTGACGGACACCCAGCGCGAGCACCTGCAGCGGGTGGACGCCAGCGCGCGCCACCTGCTGCAGATCGTGGACGAGATCCTCTCGTTCAGCCGGATGGAAAGCGGCGTGGAGCGGGCGCGGATGGAGCGGGCGGACCTGCGCGACGTGATCCGCGAGGTGGGCGACATGATGGCGCCCATGATCCGCCGCAAGCACCTGCGCTTTGACCTGCGCCTGCCCCAGGCGCCGGCCACGGTGGAGACGGACCCGGCCAAGGTGCGGCAGATCCTCGCCAACCTCATCACCAACGCCGTCAAGTTCACGGAGGCCGGCGAGGTGCGCGTGGAGGGAATGCGCGACGGCACGCACCACATGGTGCGCGTGCGCGACACGGGCGTGGGCATCGCGCCGGAGAACCTGGAGCGCATCTTCGAGCCCTTCTGGCAGGTGGAGCAGTCCACCCGCCGCGAGGCCGGCGGCACGGGCCTGGGGCTGAGCGTGGCCCGCGACCTGGCGGAGCTGCTGGGCGGCTGGCTCCAGGTGGAAAGCCGCCCCGGCGAGGGCACGGTCTTCACCCTGGGACTGCCGGCCGCGGACTGAGGCGGCGGGATCGACAGGACGGCAGGAGGGCACGAAAAACGCGGCGGCGCGGGTGCAATCACCCGCGCCGCCGCGCGTTTTACAGGCCGATTCAGTGGAGCGTATCGGGTTCGAACCGATGACCTTCCGCTTGCAAAGCGGGGGTCACACGCGATTTCACGCGATCCAGTGTACCAAATCTACAGTCATTTCCTTGGTTTTGTCTAGGATCGGGGGACCTGGCGCGATCTCGCGAGATGTTGTTTGTCCCTGGGAGCGTTACTTCGCTGTTTTTCAAGAGGTTAGCTCGAATCCTTCTCACTACGGCCTGAGTTTGTTACCGAGGTTTGTTACCGGGTTTGTTACCGGCCATTGGATCCCCTTCCGTCGTGTCGAAAGAGCAGTCAAAGGGGCAGACAAAGCTGCTCGTACGGAAAGCTCCCCAGCGGCTGGGCCTGTAGCGACTGTACAGCCGGGTGCCGGAGTGCCGGGGTGCCGGGGTGCCGGGGTGCCGGGGTGCCGGGGTGCCGGGGTGCCGGGGTGCCGGGGTGCCGGGGTGCCGGGGTGCC
>NZ_DASURI010000287.1:0-9677 GCF_036280135.1 Longimicrobium sp. | reverse complement strand
CGCTGCGCCTGGCCGAGGCCATGGGCGGCACGCTCGTGCTGGAGTCCACGGGGCCCGAGGGGAGCGTGTTCCGCCTGGGCCTTCTCGGCGCGGCCAACCCCCTGCGCCGCGCGGAGGACGCCGGCATCCCCGCCGCCGCGGCGGACGACGGCCAGCACGGGACGGCCACGCTGCTGTACGTGGAGGACAACCTGGCCAACCTGAGCCTCGTCGAGACGTTCCTGCAGATGCGGCCCGGCTGGAAGCTGGTGCCCGCGCTGCAGGGGCGCATCGGCGTGGAGCTGGCGCGCGAGCACCGGCCGGACCTTGTCCTCCTGGACCTGCACCTCCCCGACATCCCCGGCGAGGAGGTGCTGCGGCGGCTGCGGGCCGATTCGCGGACGATGGACATCCCCGTCGTCGTCATCAGCGCCGACGCCACGCGCGATTCGCTGGAGCGGCTCCGGGCGGCGGGCGCGAACGCGTACCTGACCAAGCCGCTGGACCTGGACGACTTCCTGGCCACCCTGGAGGTGCACCTCACCCCCCGCCCGGATCCGGCATGACGAACGCGGTGCGCGGCTGCACGCTGCTGCTGGTGGACGACGAGGAAGCCAACCTGGACCTGCTGGAGGTGCTGCTGGAGGCGGAGGGGTACACCTCGCTCGTCCGCACGTCGGACGCGCGCAAGGCTATCCCCCTGTGGGAGAAGCACGCGCCGGACCTGGTGCTGCTGGACCTGCACATGCCCCACCGGGACGGCTTCGCAATCCTGGCCGACATCCGCGACCGCACGCCGCCGGACGACTATCGCCCCGTGCTCGTGCTGACGGCGGACGCCACGCCCGAGGCCAAGGAGCGCGCGCTCTCGTCGGGCGCCAAGGACTTCCTCAACAAGCCCATCGACGCGACGGAAGCCCTGCTGCGCGTGCACAACCTGCTGGAGACGCGCGTCCTGTACACGCAGCAGCGGATGGCGCGGCAGGCGGCGGAGCTGCTGGCGGAGGCCAGCCGCGTGCTGAACGCGTCGCTGGACGCGGCCACGGCCGTGGCGCAGCTGGCCCGGCTGGTGGTCCCGCGCCTGGCGGAGTGCTGCGCCGTGGACCTGGTGGACGCGGGCGGCGCCGTCCGCGCGGCCGCCACCCACGCGGACCCCGCGCACGAGTCCCGCCTGCGCGACGCCAGCCCCGCGCACGACACCGGCGGAGACGCGGCCCGGTCCGCGGACGGGGCGGAATTCCCCGCCCTGCTGGGCGGCTGCCCGGCGGAGGCGGCGCTCGTCGTCCCCCTGCGCGCGGCGGGGCGCGCCGTGGGGCGGATGATCCTGGGGCGCACGCGGCCCGGCGCGGGGTTCGGCGAGCAGGAGGTGGCGCTGGCCGAGGAGCTGGGGCGGCGCGCGGCCATGGCCGTGGAGAACGCGCGGCTCTTTGGCGAGGCGCGGGCGGCCACGGAGGCGCGGCAGCACACGCTGGCCGTGGTCGCGCACGACCTGCGCAACCCGCTCACGGCCATCCGCATGGAGGCGGAGATGATCTCCGCCATGCTGCAGCCCACGGCCAGCGCGTACGAGCGGGACGGCCTCAAGCGCATCCACACCATGACGGGGCGGATGGACGGCCTGATCCAGGACCTGCTGGAGGTGTCGCGGATGGAGCGCGGCGCCCTGGCCCTGGAGGTCTTCCCCCGCCAGCCGGCCTTCATGCTGGCCGAGGCGGCGCACGCGCTGCGCCCCCTGGCCGCCGCGCACGGCCTGCGCCTGGACCTGCGGGTGGACGAGGGCACGCCCCCCGTGCTGGCCGACGGCGCCCGCGTGGTGCAGATCATCAGCAACCTCGTGGGCAACGCCGTCAAGTTCACGCCGGAGGGCGGCAGCGTGACCCTGGCCTGCGCGCCGGGGGAGGGCGAGGTGCGCTTTTCCGTGACGGATACGGGCCCCGGCATTCCCCCGGAGCAGGTGCCGCACATCTTCGGGGCGTTCTGGCAGGCGCGCCACGCGGACCGTCGGGGGCTGGGGCTGGGCCTGTCCATCGCCCGCGGGCTCGTGGAGGCGCACGGCGGCCGCATCTGGGTGGAAAGCGAGCCCGGCCACGGCGCCACCTTCGTCTTCACGCTCCCGCTGGCCGACACGGACGCGCTGGATGCCGGCGCCCCCGGCGGATCCGCGTCCGCGCTCGCCGCCGGCTGACCTTCTCCTGATCCTCTCCCCTACCCGCGCGTTGCCGATGAGCCGGATTCTCGTGGTCGAAGACAGCCTGGACATCGCCGAGGGGCTGCAGCGCAGCCTGGAGTACGACGGCTACGAGGTGTCGCTGGCCACCAAGGCGGCGCACGCCCTGGCCGTGGCCACGGCCGACCGCCCGGCGCTCATCGTGCTGGACCTGGGCCTGCCGGACCGCGACGGCTACACGGTGCTGGAGGAGCTGCGCGGCCGCGGCGTGCAGACGCCCGTGCTCATCCTCTCCGCCCGCCGCGACGAGGCCGACAAGCTGCAAGGCTTTCGCCTGGGCGCGGACGACTACGTCACCAAGCCGTTCAGCATCCTGGAGCTGATGGCGCGCATCAGCGCCCTGCTGCGCCGCGCCGGTGCCGCGCCGGCCGCGTCGTCCGCCCCGACGGCAGGCGCGCCCGCCGCGGAGCCCGCCGCGCGGCCGGGTCCGCTGAGCGACGAGGCCCTGCGCGAGCGGTACGCGCTCACGGCGCGGCAGATCGAGGTGGCGCGGCTGCTGGGCGAGGGGTGCAGCAACGCCGAGATCGCCACGCGGCTGGAGATGAGCTACTACACGGCCCGCAACCACACCGAGCAGGTGCTGGGCAAGCTGGGCGTGAGCTCCCGCGCCGCCGTCGGCGCCCTGCTCTTCGGGCAGGGCTGAGGCCGGATCGACGCGGCGTTCGAGCGTGTGTACCGCACGTCGGCGAAAGCGGGCGACAAGCCCTCGTCCGCCAGAAAGGCGTCATCCTGAGGAGCCGCCGCGCCGATCCTGACCACTGCAGGGATGATGGCGGCGACGAAGGATCTTGCATGCAACGCGACAAGCAGATTTGGGGCACGTAGCTGACGTCTCGCTTTGCACACAAGATCCTTCGGTCGCGCCAAAGGCCTGCGTGCATTCACGCTTCGCGAGGCGCTCCCTCAGGATGACGCATCGAGGCAGGAGGTTTCATCGAAAAAGAAAAGCGGCGGACCGCCCCCCCAGGCGATCCGCCGCACTACATTCCCTCGTTCCCTGCACCCTTGTTCACCTACCCCTCGTACTGCTCCCCTCGTTCACCTACCCCCTCGTACAACTCCCCTCGTTCACCCTCGTACTGCACCCCGGTACTGCTCCCCGCATCACCCACTGCACCCACCCTGCATCCATCAGTTGCCGGCGGCGGTCTCCTGGGTCGCCGAGCGGCGGCGCCAGTGCGAAAGCGAGCTCAGCGACTCGGTCACGGGCACCAGGCCAAGGGCCCAGCGAATGGCGTTGATGGTCGTCGGGAACTGCACGATATAGCCGCGATCGGTGTGGCGGCGGTTGTATTCGGAGCTCATCGTCATATCTCGGTCTCGGATTTCAGCGCCGGCCTCTCACCGGCGATGCGGAGCGTCGTCGTCTCCGTGGGCAAAAGGATAATCCGCATCCGATTCCGTCACATGGGTTGATTGACCCATCACCCCAAATCGGCCCTCCGCGTCACCGGCGCGGAGGGCCGATCCGCATACTCCGCTCGTCGCATTCCACGCCCTCTCATGGCGAATCCGGAGAAAGACTTCCGATATAAACAACCTCCCGGCACATCGGGAAACAACATTCTCACACGGGGCCTGCGGCCAACGGAGTCAACGGTTTTTTTCTGATCAGTTACCGTTATCTCCGTTGGCCGCAGGCCCCGTGTGCAAATCCTTCCGTAGAGCCATCCCGTGCTCCCTGTTACGTCCACGAAGGATCTACCCGGAAATCCGGTATCACATGCGCGCGTCCGCTCGCGAGGAGCGAGCGCCGATCGGCGGAAATCCGCCGATGGGTCACCTGACCCGGGTTATCCGACTCATGTGGCGCCGGGGGACGCGCTGTATCCTTGGCGCACCCGGGAGGACGTTGCTCCCGCTGAACCTTGAGCCGGCCCCCGCGCCGGAGACCCACATAAAGGACGTACCATGCGCTACACTCACTGGACCACCCTCGCGGCGTCGCTCGTCTTCATCAACGCCGCGTGTACGATCGACAAGGCGGACGAGGGCCGCGGCGAGGCCTACGCGGCCACCCCGGCCCCGGCGCCCACCCTGGTGACCGTCACGGCGCGCGACTTTGCGTTCGAGGCGCCCGTGACGATTCCCGCCGGCATGACGACGGTGCGGCTGGTGAACCAGGGCAAGGAGATGCACCACGCGCAGCTCGTTCGCCTGGACGAGGGCCACACCATCCAGGAGCTGCTGCAGGCCGCCGGCGCGCACGGTCCCCTGCCGGAGTGGGCGCGCTTCGTGGGCGGACCGAACGTCCCCACGCCGGCCGGCTACAGCGAGGCCACGATGCAGCTGGACGCGGGCAGCTATGCGCTGGTGTGCCTGATCCCCTCGGCGGACGGCGTGCCGCACCTGATGAAGGGCATGGTCAAGCCGCTCACGGTGCAGCCGGCGCAGTCCGAGGCCGCCGCGCCCCGGGCCGACGTGGAGATGACCCTGCGCGACTACGCGTACGACATCACGCCGGAGATCACCGCCGGCCGCCACACCCTGCGCGTGGCGAACGCGGCCGAGCAGCCGCACGAGGTGGTGATGATGCGCCTGGCGCCCGGCAAGACCCTGCAGGACGTGCTGGGCTGGCTGGAGACCATGGCCGGCCCGCCGCCCGCCATGCCCGTGACCGGCACCAGCCTGCTGAGCAAGGGCGCCGTGAACCACGTAACGGCCGACTTCGAGCCCGGCGAGTACGTGCTGCTGTGCATGGTGCCCGACGCCGGCGACGGCAAGCCCCACGTGATGCACGGGATGACGCGGCAGATCACCGTCCGCTGACCGATACGGACGCGCCGCGGGTTCGCCCCGCGGCGCCGACGCAGTCCGAGTTTCCTGACAGACCCGAAGTTCATCCACCGAAGGAGCATCACCATGCCCACCCTGCGCAGCCTGTTCCGCGGATCCCGTCCTCGCCCCGCGCCCGTCCTGGACGAGGCGCACGACGATCGCCCGGCGGAGGCCCTGGTGCAGATGTCGTCCGCGCTGCTGGCGGCGCTGGAGGCCCGCAACGACGAGATGGACCTGGGCGGGCACGCCGTGCGCGTGGCGGACCTGGCGGACCGGCTGGCCGCGCGCCACGGCGTGGCGGACGAGCAGCGCGCCGTGCTGCGCCAGGCCGCGCTGCTGCACGAGGTGGGGATGATGGGCGTGCCGCGCGACCTGCTCGAAAAGCCGGAGCCGCTCACGGCGGACGAGCTGGCGCGGGTGCACGCGCAGGCGGCGTTCGCCGCGGAGATCGCGCGGGCCATGGCGGGCGACCTGGCCGCGACCGTCATCCGCCACCAGTACGACGACGAGGCCACGCTTCGCCGGATGCTGGGCGAGGGCACGGACGCCTATCAGCTCACCCTGCTCCTGCGCGCCGCCGACGTCGCCGACGTGGTCTCGCGCACGCACGGGGACGGCACGCCGTGGCTGCGCTTCGTACAGGCGACGGACGCGGCGATGGAGATGAGCATGGAGATGGACGAGGCTGCGGAAGCCGCGCGTGCGGAGGCGCTGGCGGCGTGAACCTCGCTGGGGTGGGTGGGTGGCTGGACGAAGGGTGGGGAGGGGCGGATGAGGGCGGGCGGAGGGGGCGCGGATCGGACGGCGCTCCCTCCGCTCGTTTTCGGGTGGGAGCGAGAGAAATATCCGTCTGAGAGGATGGAATGCGCGGCGGGCGGAGCGCCCCCCATCCCCTGCCCTTCCCCCATAAACGGCATGGGGGAAGGGGGATCACAGATCCTGCACCATGGTTGGCAGTCTGCCGGCCCGCGGAGAGCCCCCTCCCCCCGGCCCCCTGCCCCCGCTTCGCGGGGGAGGGGGAGAACTGATTTGGGTCTCGAATGAAACCCGCAGTTCAACCTCCCCCAGGTTTTTGGGGGAGGTGGGCGAGCTCCGCGAGCCCGGAGGGGGCGCCCGCGCGGGGTCTGCCACGAACGGGCCGCCATCCGTCCCATCGGAAAGGCCAAGCACAGTCGGCGAGATCCTTCGGGGCCACACGCATCCAGCGCGGTCGGGTTCTGCGAGGGCCCCTCAGGAAGACAACGCGTCCGATCGTCAGGCCTCTCCGCCGACATGCCCCGCCCCGCCTCGCATCCGCAAATCCGCACACTCCGCCCGGTAGACAGGCCGGGGCGGCGGCCACAGATTCATCCCCTCGCGGACGGTGCCCAGGGCGCCGCGCCCGCCCTCGCCGGGAGCCACTCCCGCACTTTCGCACTCTCGCACTTTCGCACTGGAAGTTGTCGCACGTCCCGCACTACCTGCGCGAGCTGAACCCCGAGCAGCAGCAGGCCGCGCTCGCCACCGAAGGCCCCGTGCTCGTCCTGGCCGGCGCCGGCTCGGGCAAGACGCGCATGCTCGTGCACCGCATCGCGTACCTCATCCGCGACCGCGGGGTGCATCCCAAGAACATCCTTGCCGTGACCTTCACCAACAAGGCCGCCAAGGAGATGCAGGAGCGCGTGTCGCGCATCGTGGGCAAGGAGGCCAAGGGCGTGCTGCTGAGCACCTTCCACTCGCTGGGCGCGCGCATCTTGCGCGACCACGGCGCGCTGGCGGGGCTGCCCAAGGACTTCTCCATCTATCCCACGGGCGACCAGCTGGCCGCCATCAAGCGCATCATGACGGAGGAGGTGCACGTCACCGCCACCATGGGCGACGACGCGTACGACATCAAGCGCATCCTCTTTCAGATCAGCGACTGGAAGAACCGGCTCATCACGCCCGACGAGGCCCGGCGCGAGGTGGCCGAGGGGCCCATCAAGGGCAACCGCACGGACGACTACGCCGTGCTGGCCAGCGACGTGTACCCCCGCTACGAGCAGTCGCTGCGGGCGGCCGGCGCCTGCGACTTCGACGACCTGCTGCTGCTGCCCGTGCAGATCCTGCGCGCGCACACGGACGTGCGCGAAAAGCTGTGGAAGCGCTGGCGGTACCTGATGATCGACGAGTACCAGGACACCAACGGCGCCCAGCTGGAGATGGCGCGGCTGCTGGCGGGGCCCCTCAAGAACCTGTGCGTGGTGGGCGACGACGACCAGTCCATCTACGCCTGGCGCGGTGCCGACGCCACCAACATCCTGGACTTCGAGCGCCACTACCCCGGCGCCCAGGTCGTCATCATGGAGGAGAACTACCGCTCCACGCAGCGCATCCTGGACGCCGCCAACGCCGTCATCGTCCACAACACGGCCCGCAAGTCCAAGCAGCTGCGCACGGGCAACGGTCCCGGCCCCAAGATCGACCTGTGGACCTTCGGCGAGGAAAAGGACAAGTCCGCCGAGGAGATGGAGGCGGAGATGATCGCCAGCGAGATCGGCGTCCGCCGGTTCCGGGAAAAGCTGGGGTGGGGCGACTTTGCCGTCCTGTACCGCACCAACCTTCAGTCCAAGCCCATCGAGGAGCAGCTGCGGGCGGCCAACGTGCCGTACCGCGTGGTGGGCGGGCAGTCGTTCTTTGACCGCAAGGAGGTGGCGGACCTGGTGGCGTACCTGCGCGTGGTGCTGAACCCCAAGGACGAGGTGGCGCTGCGGCGCATCATCAACTACCCCGTCCGCGGCATCGGGCGCACGACGCTGCTGAAGCTGGTGGACGCCTCGCGCGCCGTGCCCCAGCCCCTGTACGAGACGCTCAAGCGGGTGGAGCAGGTGGACGGCGTGAACCGCGCGCAGGCCGAGGCCGTGCGCGCGTTCGTGGACATGATGGAGGAGCTGCGGATGGAGTTCCACTCCACGCAGGCCGCCATCGACCACGGCATCACCACGGAGCGCACGCTGGTGGGCTTTACGCGCGAGCTGGTGAAGCGGGTGCGGCTGGAGGAGGCCGTCCGCGCCGACAACTCCAAGTCGGAGCGGGCCACGGAGGTGCGGCTGGAGATCCTGCGCGAGTTCGTGGGGAGCATCGAGCGGTTCGAGCAGCGCACGTGGGCCAGCCGTCCCCCGCCGGACGAGGAGGACGCGTGGGACCCGCCGTCCATGCGCGCGTTCCTGGAGCGCGTCTCGCTCACGGACGAGGACGACCGCAAGGACAAGGAGGAGGAGAACCCCGAGCTGGTGACGCTGATGACCATGCACAGCGCCAAGGGGCTGGAGTTCTCGCACGTCTTTATCGTGGGGCTGGAGGAAGACATCCTGCCGCACTCGCGCAGCGTGAACGCCGCGGCCGCCGCCGAGGCCGAGGCGGAGGAGGAGTGGAAGACGTGGGACGCCAACGGCGCGGGCGACCCCATCGCCGAGGAACGGCGCCTGTTCTACGTGGGCATCACGCGCGCGCGGCACCGGCTTACGCTCAGCGGCTGCGCCACGCGCCGCCAGCGCGGCGACGCGGCCCCGCGGCAGCCCTCGCGCTTTTTGAAGGAGATCCCGCCGGAGCTGCTGGAGGCGCGCAACGCCGGCGCGGGCGTCACCTCGCTCACCAAGGAGGAGAGCAAGGAGATGAAGAAGAACTTTTTCGCCGAGATGAAGGCCATGCTGGGCAACGGCTGAGCCGATTCGCCGCTGGCGCCTTCGGCACGCTCCGGAGTGGTCGCATGTGTACACGGGAGATCCGGTCCAGGATCTCCCGTGTTTGCTTGCCTGAACGTCGATCTCGGGCGATATTGTGTACACAGTCCGGATGGCCGTCGTCGAAGCCTGTCTAACCGGAGGAGCCATGGGAATCGGCGTACGCGAAGCGCGCCAGAACCTGCCGACGCTCATCAAGCGGGCGGCACGGACCGATGAAGACATCCAGCTCGGGTCGCGCGGAACCGACGAGGTCACCCTGGTCTCCACGCACAAGTACGAGCGCATGCGGCAGGAGCTGGATCGGCTGCGGAGCCAGATCCGGCGGCTGAGCGCGCGGCTGGAGCCGCTGTCGGACAGGACCGACCGGCTTGCGGACGAGGAGCGTCCGTTCGCGGGGCTTCAGCGGGCGCTTGAGGAGGGACGGCTGGGCTTCGAGCCGGACCCGTCGCCGCGCGAGCGCACGTTCTTTCCGGACTACGCCGGGACGAGCGCCATCACACGCGAGGAACGCATCCGGATCGGCGGCCGCACTCCACAGCCGGAGTTTCGCCGGACGCTGCCCCGGGCCTGACGCATGGCGGACTATCTCCCCCAGCCGCACGCGGCCCTTCGGCAGGGGGACGTCGTGCTCGCGCCCAGTGCGGTCCTCCTCGCGGGCCACGAGGCGGCCGCGGACGACGTGCCCGCGCCTCCCCGCCTGGGAGAACGCCGCCTGAGCCTGCCGTGGCGGCTGGACGGGTCGCCACTCGCGCCGGATGTCCTCGTGGAAACGCTCCTGGCGCCAGTGCTGGTGCTGAGCCACGACTGCCACCTCGAAAAGGACTTCAACGAGCGCGTTCGGGAGCTGATCGCCGCGGGAATGGCGCAGGAGGAGGCCCTGGACGTCGCATCCTCTGATCCGGCGCTGGACCCGTTCGCCGTCGTTGCTCCCCTCCAGCTGTATTCCACCGTCCCCGCGCACAGGCACGCAGGCATCCGCACGGGAGACC
>NZ_DASURI010000286.1:0-2362 GCF_036280135.1 Longimicrobium sp. | reverse complement strand
CTGGACGGCGACCTGCGCCGCGTGTTCGCCATCGCCCTCGTCCCCGGGCTCATCACCGTGGCCGTCGTGGCGCTGCGTGTGCGCGAGACGGTGCCCGCCGCGCCCTCCGCCCCCGGCGCGGCGCCGCGCGTCCCGCGGATGCGCGAGCTGGGGCCCGTGCTGCCGCGCTACCTGGCCGTGCTGGTGCTGTTCACGCTGGGAAACGCGTCGGATGCGTTCCTGCTGCTGCGCGCGGGCCAGGCCGGCGTGCCCGTGGCGCTCATCCCGCTCCTGTGGGGCGCGCTGCACGTGAGCAAGGCGGCGTTCAGCATCCTGGGCGGACGGTGGAGCGACCGCGTGGGCGCCCGCCGGGCGATCATTACGGGGTGGATGGTGTACGCCGCCGTGTACGCGGGCTTCGCGTTCGTCACGGCGGCGTGGCAGGTGTGGGCGCTGTTCCTGGTCTACGGCCTGTTCTTTGGCCTCACGGAGGGGCCGGAGAAGGCGCTCGTGGCCCGCCTGGCGCCGGCCGGCCTGCGGGGCAGCGCGTTCGGCGCGTACCACGCGGCCATCGGGCTGGCGGCGCTGCCGGCGAGCGTCGTCTTCGGCATCGTCTGGCAGACGGTGAGCGCGCAGGCCGCGTTCGGCATGGGCGCGGCGGTGGCGTTGCTGGCCGCCCTGCTGCTGCCGCTGGTCCTTCCGCGCGACACGTCCCCTTCCATGTGACCGGAGTTGATGCGATGAAGCGACAGACCGTGGTGACCGGGGTGCTGGCCCTGGGGATGCTGCTGGGCTCGGGCTCGTGCATCCTGGCCTGCGGATGCGGACGCCCGCCCGCCAGCGTGGTGCACGGCACGGTACGCGCGGAGAACGGCCAGGGCGTGGCCGGCGCCGCGCTGGAGCTGCGCAACACGGCGCCCAACGGCTGGCACCAGACGGTCGTCTCCGCCGCCGACGGCGTGTACCGCTTTCCCGAGGTGCAGGGGCAGGTGGACTACGCGCTCACGGTGCAGCCGCCGGCCGGCTGGACGCTCGCGCCGGGCCAGGCGGCGTCCACGCAGTTCTTCATGACACCCGAAGACACGCTGCGGGTGGATTTCGTCCTCCGCGCGCCCTGAAATCCTCATCCGCCGATCGATGCCCGACTCGTCCGCCGATCCGTCCGCCCCGCGCCGCCGCGGCACGCCCATCGTCCCCGTGCTCATCGGCTTCGCGGCGGCGCTGCCGTACTACCTGCTGTTCATCAAGCACCCGGACGGCGCGTTCGACCTGCTGAGCCTGATCCTGGCGTTCACGGGCGGCATCTACTACGGCGTGGCCCTGCGCGAGGGCTCGCGCCGCCGCCTGATCGCCGAGGCGCTTCTCGGCGGGACGCTGACGCTGATCGCGGCGCTGTCGCTGTGGTGGACGCCGCTGTGGATGGCGGCCGGGTTCGCGCTGCACGGGTTCTACAACCTGGCGCACCACACGGGCGCGATGAAGCACGGCATCCGCCACTGGTTCCCCCCCATGCACGCCGCGTGGGAGTGGGCCATTGCCGCCCTGGTCGTCTGGTTCACGATGCGCTTCTAGCCGTCGCGGCAGGAGGCCGGCCTCACTCCGACGCCGGCTGAAACCGATTTTTCACGCAGAGGGAGCAGAGGCAGCAGTACTTCCTCGCAGTGCGCGCCCCGCGCGATGCGTCATCCCGAGGAGCCGCCGCGAGGGCACTGTCACTCCCTGAGAACCGGCCTGCCGCGAGTAGCGTCATCCTGAGGAGCCGCCGCGAGGGCCCGGTCACTCCCTGAGAACCGGCGTACCGCGAGTAGTGTCATCCTGAGGAGCCGCCGCGCGATCTTCTCCCGTGCGTGAGCCATGGCGGCGACGAAGGATCTTGTATCCAGACCACGGGGCCGGCTTCCGCGCAGGAAGCCGGCCCCCTCGTTTTTCGTCTCCAGTGCCGGCGCGACGTCCTCCCGCCAATGCTCACCGGTCCAGCCCGGGCATCCTTTCACGGATCGCGATCGGGTGGATGATGTGCACCGGCGGATTCCGCGCCTGGAGGCCGACAACTATGCCTCTTCAAAAAAACGCGGATCCCGCCCCCTCGCCGAAAGCAGCCCGTCTACCAAGGGACGCCGTCCTCCTGCTGGTTCCGTCCGGACCGCGACCGGCCGTCGCGGTAGCAACCTTCGTCTCCCCACCCGTTCCCCAGCGCCCCCTCCGCGTCCCAGTGAGACATTAAGTCTGTCCCCGCCCGCCCCTTCCGTGTCCCATCCGCCCATCCGCTTCCATCCTGGATCCAGACGAGGATCTTACGCATCCCCTTCACCCACAATGACCTATGCGCGGAGTGGCTCGAGAGCGCACGCCGGGCTCGCCTTGTGCCCAAGGGGCCGCCGAC
>NZ_DASURI010000285.1:0-5686 GCF_036280135.1 Longimicrobium sp. | reverse complement strand
CGCAGAGTACTTCGTCGCGCGATGAAGTACTCTGCTGCCTCTGCTCCCTCTGCGTGAGAATTCTTTTTCCTGGATGATGGAGGAGAGATGATTCCACGCAGCACGATCGCGGCGCTTGCGATGACCGTCGGCGCGATGGCGGGAATGGCATCGTGCGCGGCGGCGCAGGGCGGGGAAGCGGCGCCGTCGCCGGTGTCCGCGGCCGTGCCGGACACGCTGCTGGGCACCTCGCGCATCGCGTCGCTGCCGGCGGCGCAGCGCGCGGCGTGGGAGGCGTACGTCCGCGGCTCGCGCGAGAACGCGGCACGCGACCGCGCGTTCATCGACGCGGAGCTGCGCGCCGCGGGCAGGGACGCGCCCACGCCGGCGCCGGACGGCCGCGGCTTCGCCGTCACCAGCGCCATGGACAGCGCCTGGTTCCGCGGCGACGAGGCGCGGCGCTTGGCGGACGTGCTCGTCACCTACCAGACGCCCACGGGCGGGTGGAGCAAGCGCATCGACTTCACCCGGCCTCGGCAGCCCGGCGAGAGCTTTTCGTCCGACGACCGCTGGACGTGGATCGGCACGCTGGACAACGGCTCCACGACGGAGCAGCTGCGCTTTCTCGCCAGCGCCATCCGCGCCCACGGCGATCCGGCGCACCGCGCGTCGTTCCTGCGCGGCATGGAGTACCTGCTCGTCTCGCAGCAGCCCACGGGGTGCTGGCCGCAGGTGTACCCGCTGATGGGCGGATACCACGACGCGGCCACCTACAACGACGACGCCACCGTGCACGCCCTGGAGGTGCTGCGCGACGCGGCGGACGGCGACTTCGCGTGGGTGCCGGCGGAGCTGCGCGCGCGCTCGGCATCAGCCGTGGAGCGCGGGATCAGCTGCATCCTCCACACGCAGATCCGCGTGGATGGGCGGCGCACGGCGTGGGGCGCGCAGCACGATCCCGTCGCGTTCGCGCCCGTCAGGGCGCGCGCGTACGAGCACGCGTCGCTCAGCGGGCGCGAGAGCGCGGCCATCCTCAACTTCCTGCTGGAGATCCCGAATCCGTCGCCGGAGCTGGTGGCGGCCATCGATGACGCGGCGGCGTGGTTCCGCGAGGCGGCCATCACGGGCTACCGCTACGTGCCGCGCGGCGACCTCACGCCCCAGGCCGGCGCGGGGCCGCTGTGGGCGCGGTTCTACGAGATCGGCACCAACCGCCCCATCTTCAGCGACCGCGACGGGGTGATTCGCTACACGCTGTCGGAGATCGGCGAGGAGCGGCGCACGGGCTACCTGTGGTACACCGACGAGCCCGCCACCACACTGCGCCGCTACGAGCGCTGGCAACGCCGCCGCGGCGGATCCTGATCGGGGAGATTGACATCGGCGGACGTTCCGCGGATACTTCCAGGCAGCTCGTCTGCCATGTGTAGAAAGAGTTACGAGGCCGCTACCCAATTGGGGAGCGGCCTCAGCTTTTCTACCCCGCGACGGATGGTCTTACAGTGTGTGCCGGCCCTGCGCGAGCGCCCCCTCCGCTCGCCCAGGCTCGCACCTCCCCCAATAACCCCTGGGGGAGGTTGAACATCTCAAGCGTGTCGCCGGCACTGAGCCGTGGGATGGCTCTACGGAGGATTGCACACGGGGCCTGCGGCCAACGGAGTTAACGGTAACGAATCAGAGAACAACCGTTGACCCCGTTGGCCGAAGGCCCCGTGTGAGAAATGCAGTTCCCCGAACGCCGAAAGGGGCACCTCCTCGCGCCGAGGAAGTGCCCCTTCGTTCGTCATCCGCCGATCCCCCCGTGATTACCAGCCGGGGCTTTGCACCAGCTGCGGGTTGGTGGCGATGGCTGCCGCCGGGATGGGGTAGAACCGGTACTTGTCGGCGATGATGATGCTGGGGCCGGCCTTGGGAACGCTGTTGCCCCAGGGGCTCGCGTTCAGGTTCTGCCCACCCTGCGCCACCGTGCGCCCGGCCAGGATGTTGGCCTCCACGCGCGCCTTGCTCCACGCCCAGTGGCGCTGCATGTCGAAGAACGTGTGCCCCTCCAGCACGAACTCGTAGCGGCGCTCCACCTGGATGACGGTGCGCAGCGAGTCCTTGCTGATGGACCGGTTGAGCACGGGCAGCTCCGCGCGCCGGCGCACGGCGTCCACCGCGTCGAACGCCGTCGTCGTGGGGCCGTTGAGCTCGTTCTCGGCCTCGGCCAGCATGAGCAGCACATCGGCGTAGCGCAGCAGGATGTAGTCCGTCTCCTCGGCGCCGCCCGTGCCGGCCTGCGGGTCGATGTACTTGCGGGGCGTGGGGCCGCCGCCCGTGGTGCCGAAGTTGTTCTGCTGCGTGCTGGTCATGCTGCGCGACCAGGTGAGCAGCCCGCGCGTGGGGTGCGTGTAGCTGATGAGCCAGGTGCCCGCCTTGCGCTCGTCGGCGTCGCTCCAGTCGCGAAAGAACGGCCACTCCGAGTAGAACGACGCGCCCGGCGTGTTGGCGCCGGAAAGCCCGGAGTTCTGCGGCGCCACGTGCTGCGCCAGGCGCCCGCCCATCCCCGTCACCCGCGTGTTCTGGATGGAGAAGATGATCTCGGCGTTGTTCTCGTTGTCCAGCGCGAACACGCGGCCGTAGTCCGCCAGCAGCTGGTAGCGGCCGCCGGCGATGACGGCCTGCGCCTCGGTCTTGGCCTTTTGCAGCGAGGCGGCCCCGCCGCCGTGCACCAGGGCCTGCTGCAGGTGCACCTTGGCCAGCAGGGCGTGCGCGGCGCCGCTGGTGGCGCGGCCCGTGTTGGTGCCCGCCACGCCGGCGTAGGTGGCCGGCAGGGCCCCCGCCGCGTACTCCAGGTCGGCGATGATGGCCGCGTACACCTCGGCGGCCGGCGTGCGCGGCTGGGGCAGGGCCTGCTCCAGGCGCGTCACGTACTCCAGGCGCAGGGGCACGTCGCCAAAGAGGCGCACGAGGTTGAAGTAGTGCAGGGCGCGCAGGAACCGGGCTTCGGCCACGATGCGGTCTCGCAGCGCGGCATCCATGCTTTCGATCCCCGGCACGTTGGCGATCACGGCGTTGGCGCTGGCGATGGCGCTGTACGCGGCGCCCCACACGGTGGGCAGGTACGGGTGCTCCACCGTGTAGTTGAAGTTGTCCAGCGAGCCGCGGTCGTGCGTGGCGCCAAAGCGCGACGTGAGCTGCTCGCCGGGATAATCGACGAGCATGTAGAAGTTGCGGCCGTAGTAGTCGTCCACCCCGTACCCGTTGGGGGTGTTGAACGAGGCGTACACGCCGTTGATGGCCGCGATGGCGTCGTCGCCGTTGCGAAAGAAGTTCTCCGGCCCGATGAAGTCCTCCGGCACCTCCGACAGGAACGCGTCGTCGGTGCAGGCGGCCGTCGCGGCGAGCAGCAGGGCGCCCAGGGCGGCGGCTACGGTTCTCTGCATCATCTCTCTTCTCCGAGAGGGTTCAGTTTCGGTGGATCCGGCGCGCCACCCGCGAGGGACGGCGCGCCCGTCCAGGTCAGTAGCCGACGTTGACGCCCAGCGTGATGGTGCGGGCCAGGGGGTACGCGCCCACGTCCACGCCGCGGTTCACGTTGCCCACGCCCATGCTGCTCACGTCCGGGTTGAAGCCGCTGTACTCCGTCCACGTGCGCAGGTTGTTGCCCGTGACGTACAGCCGCGTCTCGCGCAGCCCGCGGGCGCCCACCCAGCGCTGGGGGAGGGCGTAGCTGAGCGTGACGGTGGCCAGGCGCAGGTACGAGGCGTCCTCCAGCATCACGTCCACGTAGTTGCTGCCGATGCTGCCCGAGCTGGCGCCGATGCGGGGATACGCCGCGTCGGGGTTCTCCGGCGTCCAGCGGTCCAGGAAGCGCTCGCGGGTCACGTTGGTGATGGGCGAGCCGCCTTCCACGCGGATGAGGTTCAGGTTCATCACGTCGCCGCCGAACGAGCCGTGCAGCAGGCCGCTGAGCTCGAAGCCGCGGTACGCCACCGTGGTGCTCCACCCCAGCGTGTAGTCGGGGTTGGGGTCGCCGATGATGGTGCGGTCCAGCTCGTTGATCACGCCGTCGGGCACGCCCTCGGGGCCGCTCAGGTCCAGCACCCGCGCGTCGCCGGCCTGGAAGGCGCGGTCCGGCAGGCGGGCGCCGTAGCTGGCCGCCTCGGCGCTGTCGCGGAACAGGCCGTCCGTCTGGTAGCCGTAGAACACGCCGATGGGCTGGCCCACGCGGATGTCGGTGCCGGGAAAGTTGAAGTTGGCGCTGATGCCGCGCACCCGCAGCACGTCCAAGCCGCCCAGGTCCAGCACCCTGTTGCGGTTGCGGGCAAAGTTGAACGAGTTGCTCCAGCGCACCGTCTGCAGCCCGTCGCCCCGCAGGGCGTTCACGCCCAGGGCCAGCTCGATGCCGCGGTTGCGCACCGTGCCCGCGTTCTGCCACACCTCGCGGAATCCGCTCTCCAGGGGCAGCTGCACGGGGAACAGCAGGTCCTCCGTGCGGCGGTTGTAGTAGTCCGCCGTGAGCGTCATCACCCCCCACAGCCCCAGGTCCACGCCCGCGTCGAACTGGTAGGTGGTCTCCCAGCCCAGCTCGCGGTTGGCCAGGGCCGTCTGCCGGTAGCCCGTGACGATGGTGCCGCCCAGGCTGGTGTTGCGCGGATCGAGCACGGCCAGCGACTGGTACGGCTGCACGGCCGCGTTGCCCGTGGCGCCGTACGCAAAGCGGAGCTTGAGCTCGTCCAGGGGCTCCACGTCGCGCAGGAACGGCTCCTCCGACGCGCGCCACGCGAACGCGGCGGACGGGAAAAAGCCCCACTTGCGGTCCGGGCCAAAACGGGACGATCCGTCGTAGCGGCCCGTGAGGGTGAACAGGTAGCGGCCCGCCAGGTTGTAGTTCACGCGGCCCAGGTACGACGCCAGCGTGGTGCGCGCCTGCCCCGAGGTCACCACCGGGCCGCCCTCGCGGTTGCCCGCGCCGATGTCGTTGTAGCCCAGGTCGTCGCTCAGGAAGTTCTCGTTGGTCATGCTGGTGCGGGTGGTCTCCTGGATCTGCCGCGTGTAGCCCACGACGGCGTTCACCAGGTGGTCCGCCCCGAACGTGCGGTTGAACGAGAGCGTGTTCTCGTTGAGCCACGAGCTGCTTTCCGTGCGCCCGCGGATGGCCTGCCCGCTCGTCTGCGCGCCGCGCAGGGTCACCCGCGGCCAGTACGTGTCGCGCGTGCGGTTGGTGATGTTGGCGCCCAGGCTGCTGCGGAACGTGAGTCCCTCCAGCACGTCGTACTCCGCGAACAGGTTGCCCAGCACGCGGTTCTCGCCCAGCTGGTCCTTCATGCTGGTGAGCACGGCCACCGGGTTCTGCACGTCGGGGATGGTGAGCGCGCCCGACAGCTCCGCGGGGGCGTCCGTCGACATGTTGGTGAACGTGCCGTCGTCCTGGCGCACGGGCAGGGTGGGGATGAACTGCAGGGCCGCCGCCACGGCCGAGGCGTCGCTGCCGCCCACGGCGCCGTCGGTGGCCGCGAAGCTCGTGGACACGCGCGAGCCCGTGATGTTGGTGCCCACCCGCATCCGGGTGCCCACGTCCTGGTTCAGGTTCAGCCGCAGCGAGCTGCGCTCGAACGCCGAGCCCAGCACCACGCCGTCCTGGTCGTAGTGGCCCGCGCTGACCGCGTAGCGCGTGGCGTTGCCGCCGCTGGTGCCGCCCGTGACGGACGCCTGGAAGCTGCGC
>NZ_DASURI010000284.1:0-6127 GCF_036280135.1 Longimicrobium sp. | reverse complement strand
GCCCCGCACACCAGGCACGTCGCCGGCGCCGTCTCGGAGCGGAACTCCTCGAACGGCAGGCAGCGGATGGTGGCCTTGGTCTCGTCCTTCACCCGCTCCTCGCACTCGGCCGAGCCGCACCAGCCGGCGTACACGAACCCGCCCGCGCCGTCCATGATCTCGCGCAGGCGATCGAACGAGTCCACGGCGCGGTACGAGTTCTCCTCGCGCCGCTGGCGGGCGCGCTCCAGCAGGAAGTCCTGGTAGTCGTCCAGGCGCTGGCGCATCGTCGACAGCACCTCCGCCTCGGGCAGGAACTGCTTGCGCTCCTCGCCCTCGGGAATGCGGCGCGCCAGCACCACCTGCTCCTTGGCGATGTCCTTGGGGCCGATCTCGATGCGGAAGGGCACGCCCTTCATCTCCCACTCAAAGAACTTGGCGCCCGGCGTGAGCTTGTCGCGGTCGTCGACGTGCGTGCGCACGCCGTCCAGCGCCGCCACGATGTCGCGCGCCTTGGCCAGCACCTGCTCGCGTTCCTCGTCCTTGCGGTAGATGGGCACGATCACCACCTGGATGGGCGCCACGCGGGGGGGCATCACCAGCCCCTTGTCGTCGCCGTGCGTCATCACCAGGCCGCCCACCATGCGCGTGCTCACGCCCCACGACGTGTTCCACGCGTACTCCTCCGCGCCCGTCTCGGACGCGAACTTGAGCTCGAACTGCTTGGCGAAGTTCTGCCCCAGGTTGTGCGACGTGCCGTTCTGCAGGGCGCGGTTGTCCTGCATCATGGCCTCGCACGTGTAGGTGCGCAGGGCCCCGGCGAACTTCTCCGAGTCGCTCTTCTGGCCCACGACCACGGGCATGGCCAGGTAGCCCTCCATGAACTCGCGGTACACGCCCAGCATGCGGAGCGACTCGTCCTGGGCCTCGTCGTGGCTGGCGTGGGCCGTGTGCCCCTCCTGCCACAGGAACTCGGCCGTGCGCAGGAACAGGCGCGTGCGCATCTCCCACCGGACGACGTTCGCCCACTGGTTGTACAGCAGGGGCAGGTCGCGGTAGCTCTGCACCCACTTGGCGAACATCTCGTAAATGATGGTCTCCGACGTGGGGCGAACGATCAGCGGCTCCTCGAGCTTGCTGTCGGGGTCGGGGATGAGCCCGCCGCCCTCCACGGCCTTGAGGCGCGTGTGCGTGACGACCGCGGCTTCCTTGGCGAAGCCCTCGATGTGCTCCGCCTCGCGCGCCAGGAAGCTCTGGGGGATGAAGAGCGGGAAGTACGCGTTCTGGTGGCCCGTCTCCTTGAAGCGCAGGTCCAGCCGGTCGCGCATGAGCTCCCACAGCCGGTAGCCGTAGGGGCGAATGACCATGCAGCCGCGCACGGGCGAGTAGTCCGCCAGCTCGGCCTTGAGCACCACCTCGTTGTACCAGGCGCTGAAGTCCTCCGCCTGGGTCGTCAGTGCTTTTTCGTTGGACATGGTTCCTGGATAGTCAAAGGACCCGCCGCGTCGGGCGGCGGATCCGTGTTTGTATGCGGATCGTGCCCCTGGTCAGGCGAAGATGTCGCGCACCGGAAGCCTCCAGCCCGGCACCACGTCGCCGCCCTCCAGCACGTCGTCAATCTCCAGTTCCAAGGCGGCGCGCCCCGGCCGGAACACCATCACGTCCCGGTTCTGCGGATCGGCCACGACGACCATCCGCGTACCGGCATCGAGGTACTCTTTGACCTTCGCACGCACTTCGCTGAGCCGGTCGTTGGGAGAGACGACCTCGATCGCCAGATCAGGCACACCGAGGAAGTAGCCGTCATCCGAGCTTTCGCCCAACCGATCCGTACGGACGAACGACAGATCAGGGGCACGGACAGTCGCCGGCTCGCTCTCCAGCACGTATCCATACTCGGCGTAAACCTCGCCAAGTCCGTGCTCCAGGACGTGCGCATCCAGCGAACGATTGATCCGCTGGAAGGTCCTCGCGTGTGGGCGTCCAACCGGTGTCATCTCCCGAAGCTCTCCCGCGACCAGCTCCCGGCGGATGCCATCCTCGGGCATCGCCAGGAGCTCGTCCGCCGTCATGGTCCGAAGCTCAGTTGCCATACGTGCCTCTGGAACAGCGGAAAGAACTTCAACATCCAAGGTGATAACCCCGCGCGGCATTCACTGTGCCCGCGCCAGCGCGCCTTCAGCCAATCGCCGGCGCGGGCGTCACGGTCGGCCCAGCTCCGCGAGGGGAACGCGGCTTTCTTCGCGCGTCTCGCTGTCGCGCACGATGGCCACGCCCTCCGCCGACGTCTCGGGCCCCAGCACGACCGTGCGGCGGGCGCCCAGCGCGGAGGCGTTCTTGAACTGCTTGTTGATGCCGGCCGGCTTGTACGCGTAGTCCACGGACGCGCCGCCGTCGCGCAGGCGGTGGACGACGGAGAGCAGCTCCGCGCGCTGCTCGGGCGGCGCGATCACGTAGTAGTCCAGCGTCTGCCGCGTCTCGGGGAGCAGGCCGCGGTCCGTGAGCAGCTCCTTGAGCACCACGTCGCCCATGCCGAAGCCCAGGGCCGGCAGCTGCACGCCGCCCACCTGGCCCAGCAGGTTGTCGTAGCGCCCGCCGCCGCAGATGGCCCGCAGCTCGCCGCGCGCGTCGAACAGCTCGAAGACGATGCCCGTGTAGTACGCCAGCCCGCGGACGATGGACAGGTCAAAGCGCACGTACCCGCCCAGGCCCATGGCCTCCACGTGGCCCAGGATCTCGGCCATGCGCTCGATCTCGGGCCCCACGCCCTCCGTGCCGCCGTACGCCTGGCGCACGGCCTTGAAGTCCGTGTGGCGAAAGATGTCCAGCGTGCGCTCCACGGCCTCGTCGCCCATGCCGGCCTCGCCGCGCAGGCGGGCGCCGATGGTCTCACGGGTCTCGCGCTCCAGCTTGTCCACGATGTTGTAGACGAGGACGAGCTGGTCCTCGGGGACGCCGGCGTGCAGCAGCAGGGCGCGCAGCAGGCGCCGGTCGCTCACGCGCGCCACGAAGTCCTGCTCCGTGAGCCCGAACGCGCGCAGCATGTCGATGGCGGCGGCCAGCAGCTCGGCGTCCGCGGCGACGTCGTCCTCGCCGATGATGTCCAGGTTGAGCTGAAAGTGCTCGCGCAGGCGCCCGCGCTGGGCCCGCTCGTAGCGGAACAGCTGCGGGATGCTGAACCACTTGATGGGCTTGCGCAGCCCGCCCGCGCGCGCGCCCGCCATGCGGGCCAGCGTGGGCGTCATCTCCGGGCGCATGGCGACGTCGCGGCCGCCCTTGTCTGTGAAGTTGTAGAGCTGCTGGACGATCTCGGGGCCGGACTTTTCCGTGTACAGCTCCAGCGGCTCCAGGGGCGGCCCGTCGTATTCCTGGAAGCCGTAGCGGCGCGCGACCTCGCGCCACGTGCGCATGATGTGGCTGCGCACGGCGAGTTCGTCGGGATAGAAGTCCCGAAAGCCGGGAAGTGCCTGAAAGTTTGCGTTCGACATAGCCGCGGAATGTAGCGGATTGGCGGCGTCGGGAGCAACGGGGTGACGGAACTGCGGGTTACAGGGGGACAGGTTACAGGGGACAGCCGGCAACTGCGACGGCACGTCGGGGCAATGATTCTCAGCGATTCGCGCCTCCCAGCCTGAGCGGGTAAACCCGCCGCTGGGAAAGCCATAAGCCCCGTCTCGCGCTGACGCGCTCTGCGAACGAGGCTTCAACGGCGCAAAGGCCGCCCCGGTGCACCGAGGCGGCCCTTCGCTGGGACAGTCCGCGCAGGCGGACTTCGCGATCTTCCAGCGGCGAATTCATTCGCTCGGCTGGGAGTTCGCGGACTCGCAGGCAAGGTCGCCCGCGCCGTCCACGGCTCATGCTCAGACGGCCGTCACACCACCGGGATCTGCAGGATGCCCAGCGCGTCGCCCACCGTGTGAACGGAGCCGGTGACGAGCAGCGTGCCGTAGGGCGCCAGCGTCTCCGCGCGCATCAGCGCGTCCGCCAGGCTCGGGATCACGCGGACGGGGATCGGCGCGTCCAGCGATCGCGCGGCCTGCTCCGGGTCCCAGCGGCGCTCCGCCGGCGCGGAGTCCGCCACCGTGAGGATCGCCGCATCCGCGCGGGCCAGCAGCGGCGGCAGCATGGCATCCCACTCCTTGTCCAAGAGGACGGCCGCGATCAGCACCACGGGGCGCGGCAGGTCGATGGAATCCAGGGACGCCGTCAGCGCGGCCACGCCGGCCGGGTTGTGCGCCACGTCGAAGATCCACGTGGCGCCCCGCTGCCGCTCCACCTGCATCCGTCCCACCCAGCGCACGGCCGCGAACCCCGCCTCCACCGCCTCCCACGACGGCCGCACGTCCTCCGGCAGCGCGGCCAGCAGCTCCGCCGCCACGGCCGCGTTCCGCGCCTGGTGCGCGCCGATGAGCGGAATCCGCACCTCCCGCTCACCCCAGTAGTCCGACGACAGGCGAAAGCGCGTCCCCTCCAGCGACACGCGGACATCCGACACGGCGTCCGCGTCCACCTCCACCCGCGGCGCGCCCGCCTCGTCCGCGCGGCGGCGCAGGACGTCCAGCGGCCCCGGCGCCGTCTCGCCGATGACGGCGGGGACACCGGGCTTGAAGATGCCGCCCTTTTCCCAGGCGATCTGCTCCGGCGTGTCGCCCAGGTACTCCACGTGGTCCAGCGCCACGTTGGTCACCGCCGTCGCCATCGGCTCGATGACGTTCGTGGAGTCCAACCGTCCTCCGAGACCCACTTCGACGATCGCGAGATCGACATCCGCCTCCGCGAAGCAGAGGAACGCGAGCGCCGTCGTCGCCTCGAAGAAGGTGGCGCCGAGACGCTCCACCTCCGGCCGCAGCCGCGCCTCCGCGTCCGCCAGCGCCTGGACGGAGATCGGGCGGCCGTCGATGCGGATGCGCTCCGTGAACGAGACCAGGTGCGGCGACGTGTACAGGCCGATGCGCAGCTCCGGATGGGCCGCCCGCAGCACGGACTCGCAAAGGGCGCTGACGGAGCCCTTGCCGTTGGTGCCGCCCACGTGGAGCGCACGAAAGCGCCGGTGCGGGTTTCCCGCACCGGCGAGCAGCGCTTCCGTGCGCTCCAGCCCGAACCGGATTCCCCCGGTGGTCCGGCTGAAGAGCCAGGCCCCCGGATCGTCGGGCCTCACGCCGCCCCTCTCACGGCCCGCGGCGCGGCGGAACCCCGCCGCGCCGCGATCCCCCTCACGCACTCACGCAGTTCCGCACTCACGCACTTCAAGCGGCTTCGGACGCGCGGAACGCCTCGGAGACGGGCAGCCCCAGCATGTGCCGCAGCACCTTGGACAGGTGTGCCTTGGTGCGCCGCCGGTCCACGATGTCGTCCAGCATGCCGTGCTCCAGCAGGAACTCCGCGCGCTGGAACCCCTCGGGGAGCTCCTGCTTGATGGTCTGCTCGATCACCCGCGGCCCCGCGAACCCGATGAGCGCGTTGGGCTCCGCCAGGTTCACGTCGCCCAGCATGGCGTACGACGCCGTCACGCCGCCCGTCGTGGGGTCCGTGAGGATGGAGACGTACGGCAGCCCCGCCTCGTCCAGCTGCGCGAGGACGGCCGACGTCTTGGCCATCTGCATGAGGGAGAAGATCCCCTCCATCATCCGCGCTCCGCCGGACTGCGAGACGATGATGAGCGGCTTGTTCCCCTCCAGCGCGCGCAGCCCCGCCCGGGCCAGCTTCTCGCCCACGACGGAGCCCATGGACCCGCCGATGAAGCTGAAGTCCATCACCCCCAGCGAGACGGGGATGCCGTCCAGCGCGCCGTCGCCCGTGAGGGCCGCGTCGCCGTGCGTGCTCTTGCGCTCCGCGGCCGCCAGGCGGTCGCGGTAGGGCTTGAGGTCCACGAAGCCCAGCGGGTCGCCGGAGCGCAGCTCGCGGTCGTGCTCGCGCCACGTGCCCGCGTCGATCAGCAGCTGCACGTAGCCGTCGGCGCTCAGGCGCAGGTGGTGCCCGCAGTTGGGGCACACGTTCCAGTTCTCGCGCAGCTTTTCGCGGTAGACGATCTCGCCGCACTGCGGGCACTTTTCCCAGAGCTCGCCCGGCAGGTCGCGGCGGTCGCCGGCCTGCAGGCGCGTCTTGGGCTTGCGGAACCAGGCCATGGTTCGTCGATGTCGGGTGGAAA
>NZ_DASURI010000283.1:0-6445 GCF_036280135.1 Longimicrobium sp. | reverse complement strand
CCGCCACGGGATTGGGAAGGATGCCGGCGGCGGCGAGCGCGTCGGCCAGCTTGCCGGCGTCGCGGTTGCGCAGGGGCTGGATGGGCGGACGGGGCGCGCCGCCGTGCATTCCCAGCGTGTCCAGCGCGGCCTTCATGCCGGGGATGCCCAGCTCGCCCACGACCGTCTTGTGCAGCGGCGCGATGCGCTCCTGCAGCCGGCCCGCGTCGCCAAAACGCTCGGCCTCGAACGCCGTCACCAGGTCGGCGCACTCGCGGGGCATGAGCAGCGACACGGCCAGGATGCCGCCCACGGCCCCCATCTCCAAGGCCGCGTACAGGATGGCGCCGCTCCCCGCCAGCACCGAGCACCCGCCCCGGCACGCGTCGATGAGCGCGCCCAGCGTGCGCAGGTCGCCCGACGAGTCCTTGATCCCCGCCACGTTGGGGTGCCGCGCCACCTCGGCCACGAGCCCCGGCTCCAGCTCCACCCCGCTGAAGCGCGGCGGCACTTGATACATCAGCACGGGCACGGGCGACGCGTCGGCAACGGCCACGTAGTGGTCGCGCAGGGCCGCGGGCGTCATCAGCGGCTTGTAGAACGAGGGCGGCTGCACCAGCACGGCATCGGCGCCGGCCTCGGCGGCCGCGCGGGTCTGGCGGATGGTGGCCCGCGTGGACTCGGCGCCCGTGCCGCAGAGGAGCAGGCGGTTGGCGTCGATGAGCTCGCGCGTGGCCGCCGTGAGCCGCGTCTTTTCCTCCTCGTCCAGCAGCAGCCCCTCGCCCGTGGAGCCAAAGAGGACGATGCCGCGCAGGGGCGTGGACATCCACCGCCGCACGTTGGCCCGCAGGGAGATCACGTCTGCCTCGCCCGTGACGGGGTCGAACGGGGTGGTGGCGGGGGCAAAGACGCCGTTCAGCTCCACGTGGCCCCCACCGGCTCGGGCGCCAAGCCCGGCAGCGCGCCCGTCGTGAGCCCGTCGCCGTACAGGGGAAGGCGCATGATGAAGCACGTGCCCTCGCCGGGGGCGCTCTCCACTTCCAGGCGCCCGGCGTGCGCCTCCACGATCTCGCGGCAGATGGCCAAACCCAGTCCCATCCCCTTTCCCTTGGTGGATACGAACGGCTGAAAGATGCGCTCCAGCTTGTCGGGCGCGATGCCCGGGCCGTTGTCGGCGATGCGGACGACGGCGTGGGTGCCGTCGCGCTCCAGCGACACGTCCAGGCGGGCGTCGGCGCGGCCCTCCATGGCCTCGCGGGCGTTGCGCACCAGGTTGTCGACGGCCTGCCGCAGGTAGTACGCGTCGGCCAGCACCACGGCGGGCTGCAGGCGGCTGTCGTCCACCCGCATGCCTGTTTCCTCGCTTTCGCGCGTTTCGTGGGCCGTAACCTGGCGAACGAGGGCGTCCAGCGCCACCGGCTGCCGGTTGAGCGCGCGCTGGGCGCCGGAGGCGTAGACGGAAAGCTCGCCCAGCATGTCCACCAGCCGCTGCGACTCGCCGATGATGGCGTCGGCCACCTCGCGGCGGTGCATGGGGTCCGCCACCATGGCCTCGTTCTGCAGCAGGTCCGCGTGCAGCACGATGGTCTGCAGGGGGTTCTTGATCTGGTGCAGGATGCGGGCGGTGGCCGTGCCCATGGCGGCCAGCTTCTCCTCTTCGGCCCGGCGGCGGTCGCTGCGCCGCAGCAGGGTAAAGATCACGCCCGACGTGAAGACCACCACGCTGGCCACCACCACCACGCTCACCACGAACAGGAGGCGGTTGTCGTGCGCGCCCGTGGCGGCGGCGACTGCGGCGGGACTGGCGGCGGGGGCCTGCAGGATCATGGGATGGCGCCAATGGAAAGTCGCGCGCCGCGGGACGGGCCGCAGCGCGGGTGGGATCAAGAAACGCGGTGCGGAACGGCCCGTCAGCGCCCGTCGGCGCGGCGGCCGTCGGGGACGCGGGAGACGACGAAGCTCACCGTCTCGCCCTTTTCCTCGCCCTCGGGCACCACGGTCTCCACGGTGATGCGCCGCACCACGCCGCGCTCGTCGCGCAGGGTGACCTCGATGTCGATCCCCAGGTCCGGCGCCACGATGTGCGTGCGCACGCGGGACCCGGGATCACCCGAGGGGGGATCGGGGTTGCGGAGCAGGATCTTGGTGCTCTGGCGCCCGCTGTCCAGCCCGCGGGCCACCTTGATCTGGTGAAACCAGTCGGGCTGGTAGCCGATCAGGTACCGGCGCCCGTGCTGGTCCTCGCCCTGCCCTTCACGGTTGTGGCGTGCCATTCCCACCTCCGGCGCATGGAGCGGAGCACTGCGACGCGATTTCCGCGGGAATTCTCCCGTGCGGACGGCGCGGTGTCAAGGCGCGCGTTCGCCGCGGCGTCGCAAAGAACACGTATTGAACACCCGAAATCGGCAAATGGTGCCGCCGGGCCCCTGTCCCGCCCCGCGCCGGGGGCGCGGACGCGGGCAGCCACACACTTTCGCGCGCTTCACACGCGGCGAGTCGCCGCCAATGCGTTCGTTTGGAGAGTGCTCGACGCCCGCGCGGGCGGGAGGGGCCGTGTGCTCTTTTGCAATTTATACGCGTACCCCCGCCGCGGGAAATGAAAATCGTCGCAGCCCGCGCATCCGCCGCAGGTCCTGCACCCGCCCGCGCCGCCGCGGGCGCGGCCAAACGCCGTGGAAACCCGGCGCCGCGCCTGGGGATTGGATGGAAACATCCGTGCGCGTGGTCCTGGCTCCCTCCGCACCGGTTTCGACCGCTGCCCGGCGATGGCGGCATCGAGAGAGGAATTCAGCCCCGGCAGGGACCGGTTCTCCCTTCCCCCACGCTGTCCGCGGGCCGGGGACGGGGCGGCCCGCCCTCGATCGGCCCGTCCCCCGCCCGCCTATGCCGCGTCCATCAGGCCCAGGTCCAGGTCGCGGCGCAGGAGCGCCTCGGGGTCGGGGTCGCGGCCCATGAAGCGGCGGAACAGCTCCGCGGGATCCTCGGCGTCGCCCTGGCTGAGCACGTGGTCCACGAACGCCCGCCCCGTCTCACGGCTGAACAGCCCCTCGGCCCGGAACCGGCTGAACGCATCGGCCTCCAGCACGGCGGACCACATGTAGCTGTAGTATCCCGCCGCGTACCCGCCGGAGAAGATGTGCGTGAACGACGTGATGAAGTGGTCGTTCGCGAACCGCGGATGGAGGGCGAACGCCGACATCACCTGCCGCGCCCGCTCGATGGGATCGCCGTCCGTCCCGGGGTCGTAGCGCACGTGCAGGTCCAGGTCCACCGTGCCAAAGCTCAGCTGCCGCATCTGGTGCGTGGCGCCCATGAACCGGCGGGCGGCCAGCATCTTCTGGAACAGCGCCTCCGGGATGGGCTCGCCCGTCTCGTAGTGCCGCGCGAACAGGTCCAGGGCCGGACGCTCCCACGTCCAGTTCTCCATGATCTGCGACGGCAGCTCCACCCAGTCCGACGGCACGTGCGTCCCCGCCAGCGCGGGCACCTCCACGCGCGACAGGGTGTGGTGCAGCAGGTGGTCGAACTCGTGGAAGACGGTCTCCACCTCGCGGTGCGCGAGCAGGGCGGGGCGGCCGCCCTCCGGCGGAGAGACGTTGCAGACGACGGATGCCAGGTGCGGCTTCCAGCCCTCCGGCCGCGGCCCGCCCGTGATCATCCCGCCCATCCACGCGCCCCCGCGCTTGCTCTCGCGGGGGAACCAGTCCGCGTAGAACGAGCCCAGCAGCTGCTCGTCCTCGTCGTACACGTCAAAGAAGCGCACGTCGGGGTGCCACACCTCGGCCAGCTCGCGCGGGCGCACCCGCACGCCAAAGACGCGGCGGGACAGCTCCCACAGCCCCTCCAGCACGCGGTCCAGGGGGAAGTACGGGCGCAGGGCCTCGGCGTCCAGGTCGTAGCGGGCCAGGCGCAGCCGCTCCACGACGTACGCGGTGTCCCACGGCTCCAGGGAGGTGATTCCCAGCTCGTCCCGGGCGAACGCCTCCACGGCGGCCATCTCGCGCTGCCACACGGGGCGCGTGCGGGCCGTCAGGTCCTCCTCGAACGCCACCGCGCGGGCGCCGTCGTGGGCCATGGCGTCTTCCAGCGCGTAGTCCGCGTAGTCCTTGAAGCCCAGCACGCCGGCCAGCTCGCGCCGCAGCTCCAGGATGCGCTTGACCAGGGGGCGGTTGTCGTGCTCGCCGCTGGAGGCGCGGTTCATGTACGCCTCGTACATCCGCTGGCGCAGCTCCCGCCGCGCGGCGTACTGCAGGAAGGGCTGGTACGACGGCAGCTGCAGGGTAAAGCGCCAGCCCTCCACGCCCTTGCTTTGCGCGGCGGCCCGGGCCTGGGCCCGGGCGCTCTCCGGCAGCCCCTCCAGGTCCGCCTCGTCGGTGATGACCAGGTCCCACGCGTTGGTGGCGTCCAGCACGTGGTTGGCAAACTCCGTCGTCAGGCGCGACAGCTCCACGCGCAGGGTTTCCACGCGCGTCTTCTGGTCCTGCGGCAGGTCGGCGCCGGCGCGCTCGAACGAGCGGACGAGCTTGGTGAGGTGCCGCTGCCGCACGCCCGTGAGGGCGCGGGCCTCGTCCGTCCCCGCGTACGCCTTGATGGCCGCCCACAGCTCCGGGTTGAGCGGCATGCGCGCGTAGAAGGCGGACAGCTCCGGCAGCACGGTCTCGTACTCCTGGCGCAGCTCGGGCGTGTTCATCACGGCCATCAGGTGCGACACGGGACGCACCACCCGGCTGAGCCGCTCGCTCACGTCTTCCAGGGCCTGGACGGTGTTCTCGTACGTCCGCGGCGCCTGGAGGTCGATGATGGCCTGCAGCTGCTCGTTGCCGCGGGCCAGGGCGTGGCGAAAGGCGGGGACCACGTGCTCCGGCGCGATCTCGTCGAACGGAAACGGGATGCGGCCGGAGAGCAGCGGATTGCCGGACAGGTCCTCGCCGGCGTCGGATTCGGTGCGTGGGGCGGCGGTATCGGTCATCGGCGGCTCTCGGTCGGGATGCTGGCGCCGCGGCCGGATGACGTCCGGCGTGCGGCGGATCGGATTCGGATGCTGGATTTCGGGCCCGCGGTGAGCGGAGGGCGTTCGGCGCGGCTTCGGTGCGTCCCCGGCGTGGCGGAGATTGCGCGGGCTGCCTTCGCCTGGACTCTGGGCCGTCTGCACGACGGTCCGGGATCACGCGGGGCGCCCCCTCGCTCGCCCGGGCTCGGACCTCCTCCCAAACCCCTGGGGGAGGTTGGAAGTTCATCTTCCACGGAGAGAACGTGCCGGGAGCCTCCGTTCGCGCGTGGGCAAGCGCCCGCTTCGTGCTTCACCGCGCGGAGTGATCCGCACGCGCCGGGCCATAACTTCCGTTTATGAGCCGCGCCCGCTAATCACCCCTCTTCACGGGAGATAGCGGGCGCGGTGCGTCGGCATTCGTCAGCGGACACGATTTGCGCATCGTGCCGGCGCGGTGCAGGCATGGCGCAAAACGGGTCAGCCGGCGGCGGGGGCAAAGCTGTCCAGGCGCGCGGGCCAGTCCGGCCGGGAGAACACCATCCGGAACCACGCCGTGAACCGCTCCGGCTCATCCACCACCTCGTCCGCCAGGCGCGCCACGGAGGCCCAGCGCCACGCATCTACCTCGTCGGGGTCGGGCGCGGGCTCGCCGTCGTAGCGGGCCAGGAACACGTGGTCGTACTCGTGCTCCACCAGCCCGCCGCCCACGTCCGCGTGGTAGGTAAAGGCGAACGCGGGCTCCAGCGGGCAGTCGATCCCCATCTCCTCGCGCAGGCGGCGCCGCGCGGCGTCCTCCACCGCCTCGCCGGGGCGCGGGTGCGAGCAGCACGCGTTGGTCCACAGCCCGCCGGAGTGGTACTTGGACGCCGCCCGCTGCTGAAGCAGCATCTCGCCGTGCGAGTTGAGCACGAACACGGACAGGGCGCGGTGCAGGCGCCCCTCGGTGTGGGCGCGCTGCTTTTCCAGCGTCCCGATCTCCCTGTCGAACTCGTCCACCAGCACCACGCGCTCTTCCATTCCGCTCCGCGCCTACGTCCGGGGATCCGCCGGGCGATCGTTTGCCGCCCGCCACGGACCTTGTACTAACCTTCTGCGACGGGAGGCGCAACTCGTGCGCCATCACCGGTCCTCTACTACACCACATCCGGGCGGACGGGGCCGTTGGGCGGTCAAGCAAAGGCCGAGCGGAAGGACGGACATCTCGCCGGCAGCAGGCCGCCCCTCCCCCGGCTCCTCCCCGCTCGTTCCTCGCGGAGAGGAAGAACGGCGGATCGTGTACCGTGGCGGACTGTCTCTCGCCCGCGGAGGGCCCCCTCCCCCCCGCCCCCCTGCCCCCGCTCCGCGGGGGAGGGGGGAGAACTGCGCTGACGCGCAGGATTCGCCTGGGTGCAGGATGCTCGTTGGAAGTATACACCCTCTCCCGCGCAGTTTGCGGGAGAGGGTGCGAGCGACAGCGAGCGGGTGAGGGCCCTTGCC
>NZ_DASURI010000282.1:0-9321 GCF_036280135.1 Longimicrobium sp. | reverse complement strand
GAATGCCGTTCCACTTGGCACTTGGTACTTGTCACTTGGCACTTCTACTACTGTCCCCGCGGGTGGCCCGGCGGCAGCACGATGCCCATGGGGGGCGGCTGCTCGCTAAGACGGCGCAAAAAGGCCGCGTAGCTCTCGTTGTTGGTGGCCAGCGGCTTGTGCACGGCCGGCAGCGCGCGGATCTGCTGCCGCGTGGCCTGCATGCGGGCCGCCGTCCCCGGGTGCGTGCTGAACCAGCTCACCTGCGCGCTGCCGGGGATGTGCTGCTCCTCCTGCCACAGCGTGCTGAACAGGCTGAGCATGCCCCGCGGGTCCACGCCGGAGCGCACCAGGTAGTCCACGGCCAGGCGGTCGGCCTCCTGCTCGTCCGCCCGGGAGTTCTGGGCCTGCCACAGGGCGCCGCCCAGGTCCAGCGCCTCCTGGTCCAGCATGGGCTCGCGCCCCAGGATCAGCTGGTACATGGTGCGCGACATGGAGCGCGTGCGCATCTGCCGCTGCAGGTTCTCGGCGCCGTGGCGCGCGGCCACGTGGCCAATCTCGTGCGCCAGGATCCCCGCCAGCTCCGAGATGTTCTGCGTGCGCTCGATGAGCCCGCGGTTCACGTACACGTGCCCGCCCGGCAGCGCGAACGCGTTGAGCGCGGGCGAGTCCACGATGTAGAAGTGGTACTGCAGGGCCGGCCGCTCGCTGTGGCTGGCGATGAGCCGGCCCAGGTCGTTGACGTACAGGTTGAGCGGAACGTCCTGCACCAGCGGCACCTGCCCGTTGATCTGCGTGGCGATCTGGTTGCCGATGGCGACCTCGCGCTGCTCGGTCACGCAGCCGCCCAGGGCCAGCGTCGCCGCGAGCACCGCGGCGGCGGGCCAGGGCCGGGCGCGGCGCGCCCGGCCGGCGGAGGACGTTCCGCGGGCGCTCACCGGCCGCGGTCCGCGGGGGCGGGCAGCGACGCCACGCGCGAGCGGAAGTTCTGGAAGGCCCGCGTGTCCGTGGTCAGGTTGCTGCCCGTGGCGCCCGGCGTGCGGGCGATGGCCGCCTGCGCGTTGGTCACCCGCTCCTGCGTGGTGGGGTGCGTGGCGAACCACTGCTCCACGCGGCTGGGCTGGCGCTGCTGCATGCTCAGCAGCTCCTGGAAGAACGTCACCATGCCCCGCGGGTTGTAGCCCGCGCGCACCATGTAGCCCACGGCCACCGCGTCGGCCTCGCGCTCGGCGTCGCGCGTGTAGCCGGCGAACACGGCGCCGCCGCCCAGCTGGATGCCCGCCTGCTCCACGCCCGACGGGTTGCGGCCCAGCAGCACGCCGTACAGCACCTGCAGGCCCAGGTTGGCGTTCTGCGCGCGCTGCAGCTGCTCGATGCTGTGCCGCTGCGCCACGTGGCCAATCTCGTGCGACAGCACGCCGGTGAACTCCGACAGGTTGTCGGCCCGCTCGATGAGGCCGCGGTTCACGTACACGTAGCCGCCCGGCAGGGCGAAGGCGTTGACAACGTCGGAGTTCACCACGTAGAAGTTGTACCGGATTCCGCGCGGATCGGCGATGGCGGCGATCTGCTGGCCGATCTGGTTCACGTAGTTGAGCGTGGGCCCGTCGTTCAGCAGGGGCAGCTGCTGGTTGATCTGGCGCGAGTAGTCGGCGCCCAGGGCCACCTCCTGCTGGGTGCTGACGGCGCCGGCGCAGGCCGCGGTGGATGCGGCGCCGGCCATGGATACCACGATTGCGACGCGGCGGAACGAGCGTCTAAGTGCTTGTGACATAAGCTTCTCCAGGCTGTCGTTTGAAGCGTTGAGCCCTTTGGGAAGGCAAAAGGCGGACCAGTTGAAAACCTCGTGCTGACCCGCCGCGAAGAGCGGCTGCTGCGGTCGCTGCGCCAGCGCAAGGCGCGCGAGTCCGAAGGCCTGTTCCTGGCCGAAGGCGTGCGCGCCGTCGAAGACCTGCTCGCATCGCCCCTCCCCGTGCGCCTGGCCGTCGCGGCGTCCTCGCTGGGGGACACGCCCCGGGGACAGGCGCTGACGGATGCCCTGTTCCGTAAACGCGTGCCCCTGCATGACATAGCGGACCGCGAGCTGGCGGAGCTGGCGGACACGGAGACGCCGCAGGGCATCCTGGCCGTGGCGCCCATCCCCCGCGTGGGGCTGGACGCGCTGCGGGTAGAGGCGCATGATCCCGCCGTCGTCCTGGTGCTGGACGCCGTGCAGGACCCCGGCAACTTCGGCACCCTGGCCCGCACGGCCGAGGCGCTGGGGGCCGTGGGCCTCGTCGCGCTCCCGGGAACGGTGGATCCCTGGAATCCCAAGTCCGTCCGCGCGGCCATGGGCTCCACCTTTCGCCTGCCCGTCGTCGAGGTGGGGTGGGACGAGCTCGCGCCGTGGCTGGCCGCGAACGACGTGACGACGCTGGCGGCCGTCGTGGGGGGCGAGCCGCTGGGAGAGCCGCGTCCGCGGCGCGCGGCGCTCGTGCTGGGGAACGAAGGCGCGGGCGTGGGGGATGAGACGCGCGCGCGGGCGCACCGCGGCGTGGGCATTCCCCTGCGCGGCCGTGCCGAGTCGCTCAACGTGGCCGCCGCCGGCGCCATCCTGCTCCACGAACTTCTCCGCTGAAAGCGCGTTCCGATCGATGGAGATCCTGCTGATGGTCTACGCCGGCGTCGTGGGCGCCTGCGTGGGCTCGTTCCTCAACGTGTGCGTGTACCGCTGGCCGGTGGACAAGTCGGTGGTCTCGCCGCCCAGCAGCTGCCCCGCGTGCGGAACGCGCATCCGGTGGTACGACAACGTCCCCGTGCTGGGGTGGCTGTGGCTTCGCGGCAAGTGCCGGGCGTGCGGCAACCGCATCAGCGTCCAGTATCCCCTCGTGGAGCTGTTCACGGCGCTGCTGTGGGTGATGGCCGTGTGGCGGTTCGGGTTCGGCTGGCAGGCCCTGTCCACGGCGCTGTTCTTCACCATCCTGCTGGGCATCGCCCTTTCGGACGCGGCCACGTACATCATCCCCGACCAGTTCACCATCGGCGGCACGGTGCTGGGGCTGGCGCTGTCGTTCGCGCCCGGGTACATGACGCCGCTGCAGTCGGTGATCGGCGCGGCGACGGGGTTCGGGGTGCTGTGGCTGGTGGCGATCCTGGGGGAGTGGGCGTTCAAGAAGGAGGCGATGGGGGGCGGCGACATCAAGATGATGGCCATGGTGGGCGCGTTCCTGGGCCCCATCGGCGTGATGCTGACGATCTTCCTGGGCGCCCTGTTCGGCTCGCTGATCTTTGGCCCCATCAGCGTGAAGACGGGCAAGCTGGTGCCCTTCGGCATCTTCCTGGCGCTCGGCGCCGCCATCACGGAGCCGTTTGGCCAGGCGATGATCGACTGGTACGTGCGGAGCTTTCTGGGGGGATGAGGCGGGGCCCTCACCCGCTCGCTGTCGCTCGCACCCTCTCCCGCAAACTGCGCGGGAGAGGGTGTATACTTCTACCGGCCGTGGTGCGTGGGAGCACGGTCCGGGAGACGGATGAGTCGGGAACCGGAACGGCTGGACGGGAGATGCGAGATGGAGCGCGATCAGGTGATGGCGTCCGAGGCGATGCGTGGTCGTGTCGCGGACTTGGTGCGGCGGGAGAATGCGGGTGATCTGTCGGCAGATGAAGCCGCCGAGCTCGACGGCTATCTCGATGTCGAGCACCGGATGCGCCTCGCGCGGGCCCGGACGGCGAGCGCGGAGGCGGAGCGGTAGAAGCGAGTCCCGTGCGCGCACCCCCGGCGAATGAATTCGCGGCTCGGATGGCGCGATGTCGGCCTGCGCCGACAGGTCGGGGCAGGGCGGGTGCCGTGGGATGCACGGAGCCCGCGCGGTCGAATCGCCGGCCCCGCGACGGGTGGTGACCGCCGGAGAAGGTGAAGCCCCGCCGTGCGACGCGAAGCGTCGTCAGGGCGGGGCTTTCCGCTGTCGTAGCGGCGGCTTTAGCCGCTCAGGCTGGAGCCGCGCCGACGTGCTGGATCTCGAATCGTTCTATCCCGAACCGCGCCACGTCCGGGCACCACGCGCCGCCGGAGAGCAGCGTGCCTACCCGCTCGCCCGTGAGCGGCGCGAGGAGGATGCCGTTGCGGTAGTGGCCCGTGGCGTAGACGAGGTTCGGCACCTCCGGGTCCGGGCCCAGGATCGGAAAGCCGTCCGGCGTGCCGGGGCGCAGGCCGCTCCACGTCTCCGCCAGCGGCGCGTGCTCCAGCGCGGGGGCGATCTCCGTCGCGCCGTCGATCAGCCGGCACAGGCCCCACGGCGTCACGGCCTTGCGGTCGCCCGTGCGCTCCACCGTGGCGCCGGCGATCACGCGGCCGCCCGCGCGGGGCACCAGGTAGCACCGCGGCGAATCCACCACGTGGCGAAAGAGCGGCGGCACCGTCTCCAGCGCCAGCAGCTGTCCGTGCACGGGCTCCACGGGGATCGGCCGCGGCAGCCCGTCCATGCGCCCCGCCCACGCGCCGCCCGCGATCACCACCGCGCCCGCCGTCACCCGCTCGCCGCCCGCGCACTCCACGCCCGTGGCGCGGTCGCCGTCGCGCAGCAGCCGCACGGCGTGGGCGCCCAAGCGGAACGCCGCGTCGGCCCGCGCCGCCGCGGACCACAGCGCGGCGCCCAGCGCGCGGTTGTCCACCTGGTGGTCGCCGGGAAACCGCAGGGCCGACCGCACGGCGGGCGACAGGGCCGGCTCCGCCTCGCGCGCCTCCCGCGCCGTCAATCGCTCGACGGGGAGGCCCGCGGCGGACTGCCACGCCCAGCGGTGCACCAGCTCCGCCTCGTCCTCCTCGCGGAGCGCGGCGTACAGCGTCCCCGCGTCGCCGTAGCCCACGTCGATCCCCGTCTCGTCCCGCAGCGCGGCGGCGTACGCGGGATAGATCTCGCGCGCCGACAGCAGCAGGTCCAGGAACGGCCCGGGCGCGTCCGCCTCGGCCAGGGGCGAGAGCATGCCCGCGGCGGCCCACGACGCTTCCAGCCCCGGCGTCCCGCGCTCCAGGACGACGACGGACAGCCCGTCGCGCGCGGCGCGGCGGGCGATGGCGCATCCGATCACTCCCCCGCCGACGATGACGACGTCGGCGGTCCGTTCATGCTTCGTCATCCCCGGAATTTCTCATCCATGGGTCGCAGAGGCAAACGGACGAGGGCGCGACGGATCATCCGCCGCGCCCCCGCATCCGTATCTTCGCTTTCGCACTTTCGCACTTTCGCACTTTCGCACTTCCTGCCGCACTCACGCACTTTCCGTCAGGTAGGCCTCGAACAGCCGCACGGCGTTCTCCACGTCCGCCGGGTCCACGGCCTCGAACGGCGAGTGCGAGTAGCGGATGGGGGGCGCCACCAGCAGCGTCTCCATCCCCTGGCGCACGAGGTGCGCGCCGTCGGACGAGTAGTGAAAGAGGACGAGGTCCTGCACGGGGATCTCGTGCTTTTCGGCCACGGCCCGCAGCTCGCCCAGCAGCCGGCGCGAATAGTGGACGCTGCTGTCGCGGTGGACGAGCGCCGGCCCGGCGCCGAGGCGGATGGGCACGTGCGCCTCGGACACGGTGGGGATGTCGCCCGCCAGGCCGTTGTCGATGATGAAGCCCATGTCGAACGACCGCCCGTCGCGCGCCACGCTGCTGGCGCCCACCATCCCGATCTCCTCCTGCACCGTCAGCGCGAGCGTCACGTCAAAGCGCGGCGCCCGCTCCGCCAGGCGCCGCGACAGCTCCACGAGCACGGCCACGCCCAGCCGGTCGTCCATGGCCTTGCCCACGAGGAGCCGGCCCACGCGCTGGATGCCGGGATCCCACACCATCCGCGTGCCGATGCGGATGCCGCGCTCCGCCGCCTCCTCCGCCGTCAATCCGACGTCCACGAACAGCTCGTCCCAGCCCAGCTTCGTCCGCTCGCGCTGGTCCGGCGTGAGGGCGTGGCCCGTGGTCGTGGCCAGGATGCCGGGCACGGGGCCGCCGTCCGCCAGGATGCGAAAGCGGTGGCCGATGAAGTAGGGGGACGAGAAGGTGTCGCGCTCGCCGGGAATCACGCGAAGAAAGCCCTCCGGCGTGATGGAGCGGACGATGAGCGACAGCTCGTCCGCGTGGGCGGCGAGAAGGACGCGGGGGCCCGGGCCGGGGATGCGCAGGTACAGGTTGCCCACGGGGCTGCGCGACACCTCGCCGCGGCCCTCCCACTGGCGGGCCACCCACTCCGTCACCGCGTCTTCCTGCCCCGTGGGACCCGGCAGGTCGCACAGGGTGCGCAGCAGCTCTTCCATGGGCTCCATGGCTGGGGGCGCGCCGGGCGCCGCCGTGGTCCCCCGCGACGTCGCAAGACGGGCGCCGCGGGCGGCTTCGGGCGTGAAGGCCGCGCAGGCGTCGGCGTCCAGCCGCGCGTCGGGCGCCGCGTCCCGCATCCTGAAGTCGCTCATGGCTGTTCGTCTCCGGTATGGTCCGCGTCCACGGCCCCGATCCCCTGCGCCAGGTAGTCGCGCGACAGCTCCACGTAATGGGCCGCGCTGGTGGTGATCCACCGCAGCGACTCGCCCTCCAGCGTCTTCTTGACGACGGCCGGCGTTCCCGCGGCCAGCGCGCGCGGGGGGATGCGTCCGCCCTGGCTGACCACGGCCCCCGCGGCGATGAGCGCCTCCTCGCCCACGACGGCCTTCTGCAGGACGACGGCGTTCATCCCGATAAGCGCCCGCGCGCCCACGTCGCAGCTTTCCAGGATGGCCCCGTGCCCGATGGTCACGTCCGGGCCGATGATCGTCGGTCCCTGGCGGCTGACGTGGAGCACGACGTTGTCCTGCACGCTCGTCCGCGCGCCCACGCGGATCTCGAACTCCGGCTCGTCCCCGCGGATCACGGCGCCGAACCAGATGCTGGCCTCGGCCTCCACCGTCACGTTGCCGATGATGACGGCCGTGGGCGCCACGAAGGCGGAGGGGTGGATGCGCGGATGGATCCCCGCGAAGGGAAGGATGACGGCCATCAGTCCGCCCCTCCCAGGACCGACGCCAGGCGCGCCCCGTCCACGTTGCTCCCGGTGAGCACCACGGCCACGGGGCCGGGCCCCGCCGCGCCGTCCAGCAGGGCCGCCACGGCCACGGCCGCCGATCCTTCCGCCACGATCCCCTCCTCCTCGTACAGGCGGCGCATGGCGCGCCGCACGGCTGCTTCCGAAACGACGACCACCTCGTCCACGACGCGGGACGCCAGGGCCAGGCTGCGTTCGTCCACGTCCCCCGACAGCCCCTCGCACACGGTCGGCCCGTAGGGGACGGAGACCAGGCGGCCGGCCTCCAGCGAGGCGTGCATGGCCCGCGTCTCGTCCGTCTGCGCGCCCGCGACGCGGATGCCGCGCCCCAGCGCCCGCGCCACGATCCCGACCCCGCCCACGAGCCCCCCGCCGCCGATGGGGACGACGAGGGTCCGCACCCCCGGCAGGTCCTCCAGGATCTCCAGCCCCACCGTCCCCTGTCCCGCCACGACGGCGGGGTCGCTGAAGGCGTGGACAAAGGTGGCACCCGAGCGTCTCGCGTGCGCCTCGGCGGCGTGGTGGGCCTCGTCGTAGCCGCCCTCGATCTCCCGCAGCTCCGCGCCCCAGCGGGCGATGCGGCGCTTCTTGGCGTCCGGCGCCTCCGCGGGGACAAAGACGAGGGCCGACGCGCCCAGGAGCGACGCGGCCAGCGCCACGCCCTGTCCGTGGTTCCCCGCGGACGCCGTCACCAGCCCCCGTGCCCGCGCCTCCGCGGAGAGCGTGGCGATGGCGTTGTACGCGCCGCGCACCTTGAACGAGCCCGTGCGCTGCTGCGTCTCCAGCTTGAGCCACACGTCCGTCCCGGTCTCCGCGGACAGCCAGGGCGAGCGCTCCAGCGGCGTGCGGTGGACCACGCCCCGCAGCCGCCGCGCGGCCGCCAGGACGTCCGGCATCGCAGGAACGTCCCCAAAGGGCTCGCCCCCCGGGCGTGCGGCGTCCACCGCGTCCGCCCGGGAATGGAACGTGCGGGCGCGCGCGGTCCGGCTCAAGGCATCCGGAAGGTGGCGGTGCTTTCCACGGGATGGCTGGTGGAGGTGATCCACCCCCGCGCCGTGAGGTCGCCCGTCACGCGCCGGCCCGGCACCCAGTGCTCCGTGATGGTGCGCGTCTCGCCCGGCGCCAGCGTCTCGTCGCGCAGGGCCTGCATGAAGCGCATGGCCTGCGACCACTGCCACAGCGTCTCGCCGCCCCGCAGGACGGCAAAGTCGTACGTCTGCCCCGTGTTGAACCGCATCACCAGGGGTGCCGTGGTCACGTTGGTGAGCTGCAGCGCCAGGTGCACCGTGTCGCCCACGGGCTCCACCGTGAGCGACGTCACCAGGGCCGGGCCCGCGGCGGCACCGGGCGCGGCGGCGGGGGGCGCCGGGTGCGCGCAGGCGGCCAGCAGGAGAGCAAGGGCGGCAAGGGTGCGGCGGACGGGCATCACGGCTGGGCTCGGGATCGGGGGCGAACGTCCACGGGAACGGCGTTTCGAGCGGACGTTCGACCGCTGCAAAATCGGACGAAGGGCAAATTAGACGCCACGGAGAATGGGCGTCAAGCAAGGATTTTCATCGTTCCGTAACCTGCTTGCGAAAAATTTCACAAGCTCCTATATTGGGCGCGCCGACACCCCCCCAGGATGCGAGGAGCGAGCCAGAATGCCGGCAGATCCGATGCACCCCGGGCCCAGGCAGGGCGGGCCGCAGATGGGCGACATGATGGGGGCGGGGCTTCAGTTCGCCGTCGTCATCATCGTGTTCCTGTTCGCGGGGATGTGGGCGGACCGCAAGCTGGGCACGGCCCCGTGGCTCATGATCGCGGGCGTGTTCATCGGCCTGACGACGGGCTTCTGGTCCATGTACACCCGCCTGGTGCTGCGTCCGCGGGACGAGGCCCGGGACAAAGACGAGAGGACGAAGTGAAGCGGGGCATGATCTACACCGCCGCGGCCCTGGCCGCGGCCGCCGTCATCGCGCTGATCGGGCTGGGGCTTGCGCCGCAGTACCGGGACGGCGTCCTGGCGGGCGCCGGCATCGCCGCCGTGGTGCAGGTCGCGGTGTTCTGGATCTTCTTCGTCTGGCTGTTTCCCGACCGGGGCTGGCACGGCTACGGCCTGGGCTTTCTGGTGCGGCTGGCGGTGTTCGCCGTGGCCGCGTTCGTGGTGGTGCCGCGGCTGGGCCTGCCCTTCGCGGCCACCCTGTTCTCGCTCGTCGGCGTGTTCTGGCTGACGACGATGCTGGAGCCGGTGTTTCTCAAGACGCGTACGTCGAACCCGACGCAAGGATGAAGCGCAACCTCCTGCTGGCGCTGCTGATTGCCGCCGCCC
>NZ_DASURI010000281.1:0-15354 GCF_036280135.1 Longimicrobium sp. | reverse complement strand
GGGGCAGTCCGCGCAGGCGGACTTCGCGAAGTTCCAGCGGCGAATTCATTCGCTCCGGCTGAGGGACGGCGTTGGCCGATGAGATCCGCCATCGGCATCATTCGCTCCGGCTAGGACTCGACCAGGGCGGCGGCGCCACGACGAAGGTGAGTTCCCGCGCAACTCCACGCATCCGCACGCCGTAGGGCGGATGGACGGAGGGCTCGCATCGGGCGACGATCGCGCCGGCGCTTCCCTTCCCTCACCCGAGGAGGCCCCTGCTCCACGTCGTGCACATGATCGAGCGCCATCATCCCGATCGCGCGCCCGCCATCACCCGGACGCTGGTCCTCGCATCCGCCAGCGCGCTCCTCGCCGGCATCGGGCTGCTGATCGCCTGACTCGCGCGGATCGTCTACCAAACGGAAGCCCCGTTCGACGCTGCTCGAACGGGGCTTCTGCCATCGCAATCTCACCACTGGCTGGGCGGCGGATCGGCCGTCTTGCCGCCGCGCTGCAGGACGGCGGCGCGAAAGGCCTGGTACTCGGGGGTGTCGTCGGCCAGGCGGGCCGTGTCCACGTTCAGCGTCTGGATGAGCGCGCGGGCGTTCTGCACGCGCTCCTGGCTCGTGGGGTGGCTCGCGAAGAACGAATCCAGCAGCCCCGGCTCGCGCTGCTGCTGCTGAAGCAGCTCCTCGAAGAACGTGGCCATGCCCTCCGGGTCGTAGCCGGCCGCGGGCAGCAGCTGCACGGCGCGCTGGTCCGCCTCGCGCTCGGCGTTGCGGCCGTAGCGCGCGAAGACGGCCGCGCCGCCCGCGTTGATCACCACCTGCTCCACGCCGCTGGGCTCGCGCCCCAGCACCACGTACACGAGCGTGACCAGCGCGCCGGCGCCGCGCCGCTTTTCCATCTGCTCGATGCCGTGGCGCTCCGTCACGTGCGCGATCTCGTGCCCCAGCACGCCCGCGAACTCCGACGCCTGGTCGGCGCTCTCGATGAGCCCGCGGTTGACGAAGATGTGGCCGCCCGGGATGGCGAACGCGTTCACCTCCGGCGAATCCACCAGGTAGAACGTGTACTCGCGCCCCGTGCGGTCCGCGCGCCGCGCCAGCTGCTGCCCCAGCCGGTTGAGCCCGCCCACCAGCTCCGGGTCGCGGATGAGCCGCACCTCCCGCTGCACCTGCGCGGCGTACTCGGCGCCCAGTTTGGCCTCTTCGTTCTGGTCGATGCCGCACGCGGCCAGCAGGGGCATCCCCAGCGCGCAGGCCGCGCGCACCCACCGCCCCTTTGGAGAACGTCGTGTGATCAAAGTGCTCCTCGCCCGATGGCGTTCCGTCGCAACCCGCGGATGTCGGTCATGATACGGGATCTCTCCCCTCCCGGTGCCAGTTCCGCGCCTCCGTCAGAAGGCGCATCAGGCGCGCGCGGTCGCCATCCACGATGGCCTGATGCAGGTCCTTCAGATGCACCCCCATCATTGCCAGGGCGGAATTGAGCGCATCGGCGTTGTCCAGCAGGATGTCGGCCCACATCTCCGGCGAGCTGCCCGCCAGCCGGGTCACGTCCCGTCCGCCGGGGCCCAGGTCCGCCGGTACGGAACCCGTCTGCGCGATCGTGAGTCCCAGTGCCGTGGAAACAACCTGCGGCAGATGGCTCCGCCATGCCATCCGCACATCGTGCAGGTCGGCATCGATCACTTCGGGCCGCGCGCCCACGCCCGCCCACAGTGCGGAGGCGAGCCGCATGGCATCGTCGGTCGTCTGCCGCGTGGGGGAGAGAAAGACGCGCGCGTCGGCATAGAGGCCCGCGCGCGACGCGTCCCATCCGCTGCGGTGGTCGCCGGCCAGCGGGTGCGACCCCACGAACCGGTCGCCAATCCCCATCTCCTCCGCCGCGCGGATGATGGACGACTTGGTGCTGCCCAGGTCCGTGACCAGCCGCACGGCGTCCAGGTGAGGCTCCAGCGTGTCCAGGACCACGCGCAGCAACGACGGGATGGTGAGGACGGGGCCGGCCAGGACGACCACGTCCACGGGATGACCGTAGCCTTCCTCCACGATCCCCGCCTCGACCGCCGCCCGCAGACGCGCGCGGTCCGTCTCCCACCCGAACACGCGGACGCCCCGCGCGGCCAGGTCGCGGGCCAGCGATCCGCCCATCAGCCCCAGGCCCACGACGACGGCGCTGCCGATGCCGTTCGATCCGTCGCTCTCCATCATCCGCGCTCCTTTCAGCCCACCAGCCGGACGACGCGGTTCTCCTTCTTCCCCTTGCGGAACAGGAGCACCTGGCCGTCGATGGCGTCATCGGCGCGGACGCGCAGCTCGGGCGAGGTGACGCGCGCGCCGTTCAGCGACACGCCGCCGCCCGCGATCAGCCGCCGCGCCTCCGCTTTGGACGACGCCACGCCCGCGTCCGCCAGGATGTCGACGACGCCCATCCCCTGCCCTTCCAGCGCCGCGCGCGGCACGTCCGTGGACGGCACGTCGGCGAACACGTCCAGCAGCTCCGCCGCCGGGAGCGCCTGTGCGGCCACGCTGCCGAAGAGCACGCCCGTGGCGCGTTCGGCGCGGGCCAGGCCCTCGTCGCCGTGCACCATGCGCGTGACCTCCGCCGCCAGCCGGCGCTGGGCCGCGCGCGCGGCGGGGTTGGCCGCGTGCTCCGCCAGCACCGCCGCGATCCCGTCCAGCGGCAGGAAGGTGAACGTCCTGAGGTAGCGCTCCACGTCGCGATCGTCCGCGTTGAGCCAGAACTGGAAGAAGCGGAACGGCGACGTGCGCTCCGCGTCCAGCCAGACGGCGCCGCCCTCCGTCTTGCCGAACTTGGTGCCGTTGGCGTTGGTCAGCAACGGCTGGACGATGCCGTGCGCGGGGCGGCCGCGGGTGCGGCGGATGAGCTCCATCCCGGACGTGATGTTGCCCCACTGGTCGCTGCCGCCCACCTGCAGCGTGCACCCGAACCGGTCGCTGAGCACGGCATAGTCGTGCGCCTGCAGCAGCGAGTACGCGAACTCGGTGACGGACAGGCCGGCCTCGGAATTCAGCCGCCGCGCCACGGAGTCCTTGGCCAGCATGTAGTTGACCGTGAAGTGCTTGCCCACGTCGCGCAGGAACTCGATGACGCCCAGCCCGCCCAGCCAATCGTGGTTGTCGATGACCCGCGCGCCCGCCGGCCCGCTGAAGTCCAGGAAGCGCTCCAATTGGGCCCGGATGGCGTCGACGTTGGCCTGCACCTGCGGGCGGGTGAGCAGCGGCCGCTCCACGGACTTGCCGCTGGGGTCGCCGATCATCCCCGTGCCACCGCCCACCAGCGCGAGCGGGCGGTGACCGGCACGCTGCAGGCGCATGGCCCCCATCACCTGCACCAGGTGCCCCACGTGCAGGCTGTCTCCCGTGGGATCGAAGCCGATGTACGCCGTCACGGGCCCGTCGGCCAGATGGTCGCGCACGCCCTCGCTGGCGGCGTGGACGAGGCCGCGCGCCTCGAGGTCGTCGAAAAAGGTGCCGTGGTCCATGGGTTTCGATCCGGTCGATGTAAGGAACAGCTGATTCGTGGGCTCCAGGCCCGTGCAGGCATGGCGGACGTTCTACCGCCCGCCGAGGGCCCCATCCCCGCCCCCTGCCCTCGCTCCGCGGGGGAGGGGGAGAACTTCATCTACCACCTACCTCTCCTTCCCACTTTGATTTCCTGAGGGAGGCGCCGCGCGATCCTGCCCGGTGCAGAGACCCTGGCGCCGACCGAAGGATCTCCTGTCCCGTGCTCGGCCTCTCCCATCACGCATGGACCCGCAGGGGCGCCATCCGTCCGCAGCGCCACCACCATGTACAGGCAGGCAAGATCCTTCGGGGCCACGGGCATCCTGCACGGGCGAGGTCCGCGCGGGCCCCTCAGGAAATCAACCGGGGCGGACGATCTGCCCACCAGCAGGGAGCCCAACGGGGCAAGAACCCACTTCCGCACTTTCGCACTTTCGCACTGCCGTTCACCCTTCCTCCAGCTGCACCCGGCGGCTCAGGCCCACCAGGTGCCAGAAGACGTAGCGCACGTCCTCGTCGGAGAGGCCGGCTTCGCGGGCCAGGGCGCCGGCGCGGCGCACGATGGACGCCTCGCGCGGCGGGTCCAGGATGGGCATCCCCAGCGCCTGCTTGAGCGGACCGACGCGCCGCGCCAGCGCCACGCGCTCCGCGATCAGCCCCACGATGCGCCGGTCCACCGCCTCGATCTCGCCACGGATGCGCGCCAGCTCGTCCGCCGGGCACTCCGCCGCGTCCGCCCCTGCCGCATCCGCCTCGTCGGGCGACTGCGGGAGGCGCCAGCCATCCAGGGCCGTGCTCACGCGGCCTCCCGCACGGCATCGGCTTCGGTGGAGGAAAGCGTGCGGCCGGCGGCGTGCGCAAAGGGGCGGATGCGCTCCATCAGCTCCGCGAATCCATCCAGCGTGAGCGACTGGTCACCGTCGCTCAGGGCCTGCTCCGGGCAGGGATGCACCTCCACGATGAGCCCGTCGGCGCCGGCGGCGATGGCCGCGAACGAAAGGGGCGCCACAAGGTCCGCGCGGCCGCCGGCGTGGCTGGGATCCACCAGCACGGGCAGGTGCGTCTCGGCCTTGAGGACGGGGATGGCCGCCACGTCCAGCGTGTTGCGCGTGGCCGTTTCGTACGTGCGGATGCCGCGCTCGCACAGGATCACGTCGCGGTTGCCCTGCGCCATCACGTACTCGGCCGCCATCAGCAGCTCCTTTACGGTCGCGCTCAGCCCCCGCTTGAGCAGCACCGGCCGCTGCACCCGGCCCACCTCCGACAGCAGCGCGAAGTTCTGCATGTTGCGCGCGCCGATCTGCAGCACGTCCGCGTATTCCGCCACCAGCTCCACCTGGCGCGTGTCCATCACCTCCGTGACGATGGGCAGCCCCGTCTCCGCCCGCGTCTCGGCCAGCATCCGCAAGCCCGCCTCGCCCAGCCCCTGGAAGGCGTACGGCGACGTGCGCGGCTTGAATGCGCCCCCGCGCAGCATCCCCGCGCCGGCGGACGCGATGGCGCGCGCCGTCGTCCGCAGCATGTCGCGGCCTTCCACCGAGCACGGCCCGGCGATCACGGCCAGCTCGCGTCCGCCCACCGTGGCTGCGTCGCCCACGCGGATGACGGTGGGGCGCGCCACGAACTCGCGCGCGGCGAGCTTGTACGGCTTGAGCACGGGATGGACGGACTCCACGCCCGCCAGGCTGAGCAGCGCGGCCTCCTGCAGCAGCGACTCGTCGCCGATGCAGCCGATGATGGTGCGCTGCTCGCCGCGCGACAGGTGCGTGCGCATCCCCAGCGTCTCGATGCGCTCGCGGATGTGGTCCAGCTCGGCGTCGCTGACGCCCGGTTTGGTGACGATGATCATCTGCGTTCTCTCCTGCGTGGTGACGGCGGTGGCGGACGATGGGCAATCAAAAAGGGCCCCCGGCGGTGTCCGGGAGCCCTTGCAGATGCCAGTGGCGAGCGATCCTACACGCGCGCGGCGGCCTCCTGGGTCCCGTGGGGGAGCCGGTAGTAGCGGTAGCCGCGGTAGTAGCTGGCGCGTGCGTGGATGCTCATGGCTCGTATCCTAATACGTTTCCAGACTAAATACAAGAGGCGCGATTCCAACCCGTTCCGCACGCGACACTTGGCGCGATACGCGTCGTGCTGCCGCCCTCTGCCCGGTCTCTTCCCTGCCCTGGCCGGTCTCGGCCGGCGAAGGTGGATGCCGGGCAAACGAAAGGACCCCCGGTAATCCGGGAGCCCTGGTCTGCCTGAGCGCGAGCGTCAGCTAGATGCGCGCGGCAAGCCCCGGACTCCCCGTGGGGATCCCGTAGTAGCGGTAGCCGCGATAGCCGGTGCGCGCGCAGATGCTCATGGGATCAAGCCTAACACGCTTCGGGGGGGAAGGCAAGCTTGGTTTAAGCATAACTATCTGAGAGGGAAAGATCCCCACAACCTCTAGTAATCGGCTGGAGCACACTTGACGCGGCCAATGAAAACGTAGAACTTCTCCGAACCTACCACAGCGCGATACATCCTCAACTTAGTCCTAAACCATGGCTCTCATCTCAAAGGAAGAAAGCGCTCTACTCGATATCGATGATTTCATCTTTCACGTAGTTCACCAAGGTGGCGCTGAACCACAACTACTTGATGCTACGCCTTTGGGAGGATTTAAGGAATTTTTTCTTGAGCGGGTGAAAGAGACGCTTCGTGGAAACCGATTCGTCTTCTTGCCCGATTCAGCTACGATGGAACGGCTCAGACAGGTAGCGCACGACCATACTGCCTTCGTTTCAGTTTCGAAGGAACTCGCGCGCGAGTTCCATACTCGACAAGATAAGCGCATCAAGCCCGGTGTATTCATCTTTATGCGCCTGAGTGCAGGGGCGCGATCATTTTTCTCGCTTCTTAAATATGACAACGAACAAGTTCTCATGTACGAAGTAGATCAAGCGCAAGCGATTTTGACTGAAATCACGAGAAGCTTCACCAAGAACACGAAAGCATTGCAGAAGTCTGCGTTAGTGGAACTTACGGCAGACAATGCAGAGATCGTTGTGGTCGATAAGACGGTACGGACGGACATTACAGATTTTTTCAGGAATTTCTTAGGGGTTAAGCGGCGATTCACCAATGCCGAGATGACGGTCCAGGTTCAGAAAGCCGTTTTGGATACGGTTGTAACTCATGCTGGAGAACTGCCGGTAGAGATCACAAGCCACGTCCACGAGCGTTTCTTGGAAATCGTGGAACAGCGTGATGAATTTGATGCACCACAGTTTGTAGCGGAGTACTTTGGTCCTCATGGAAGCGATGCCGTTGAAAAGAGTTTTACGCGGATTCTGGATCGTAGAGGACTCGGTGGAGAAGCGTTCCCGTTTGAGCGCGAAGCGGCTCTGACAGTGGAAACGCAGAAGTACCGCACAATCGAGGGGGTTTCGATACAGATTAAGGAGCAAGCAAAAAGTACCGTACAGATTACTCAGGATAATGACATGACTACCGTAACGATTCGCACACGCAGGCTGCTTCCACAATGAATCAGCTTTCAGGCCGAGCGAACGCATTAGTTCAAACGTTGAGCACAGGCGCTTATGTTACGGAACTACCCTCTCAACTGCGAATTGATGAAGCCACAATAGTCTCTGAGGCCCTTCTAGAGGACATTCGCCGCGTCTGTGGCGACTTAGCTTCTGCAGGACTGGGGCGCGTTAGATTATTTCCAGCGATTGGTTCTGAACTCACCATAGATTCAGTACGCTGGGAGAACGTGAGTGGCCAACGCTGCACTATTCTCATCGAGAAAGAAATCTCTCCGAAATGGTGTTACTTCTTCACTCTAGAAGGGTGGGCCACTGCAATCCGAAACCCAGAGTTCACGGCCGAGTTCGACACTGTGTGGGTTGCCGGACAGTTCTCCTCCTTTAGATCATATACTCTTTTGGTCTCACCTTGGGGAGGCCCGAGAGATTATTCGATTTCGGATGCGGTATCGTTCGAGCGGCCTCGGAGACTGGTTCGGGATCAAACAAGTCAAAGAGCCCCGGTTGAGGTTTCCAGATGGATTTTAACTCAAGTACCTGCACCGTCTCGAGTACTGGAGACATGGCAACGAGCTGCTATTCCCGCATTGATCAACTCGCTGCCATCGGAGATTCGAGATATCGATGGCCACGTCCATGTCGTGTTGAGGGGCCCGAGATCGACACCCATCCCAATCGCTAACGAGAACGGGCTCAACCCTGAATTTTACTCCGTTGTCAGTGATGCTGTCCAGTGGGTGTATTCGCCAGCACTTGACGCTGAAATTAAGTTTACCTTCCTCAACAACCATCTATCGCTTGACTGGCCACTGGGTAGTACTTGGCCAGCTGGTCTTCCGACAATTGTTAAAGCAAGTCTCGCGAGTGCGCGGGATGCGTTTGCATTTTACCTCCAAGGTAAGGCTGCTGAGAGCATCAAGGTCATGAGCGACTTGCGACGCTCGCTCCAAGACGATGTTTCTAAGGTTCAACAAGCTACACGCGATTTGCTGTCGGCAGTATGGCGTGACTTTGCGGTCGCGGGCGTTGTGCTCGCATTGCGAGCACCGAGTGCCAAAGATGCAATTTCCTCAGAGGCTCTTAAATTTGTGACCTTAGGCGTGGCGGTGCTCCTGGTAGTCAGCCTCTTAGTTACGATCGCTTCCAATATTCGTTTTAATGTACTCTCAAACCGCGGCAGACGCGACTGGCGAAAGAAGCTATACGGTTTTATCTCCGACACCGATTGGAATGTGCTCGTCGAGAAACCAATTAGCTCCGGTCGCTTTGTATTTTGGCTTGTGCTCACCACAACTGCTATCTTCTATGCAATCACAATATGGTATCTGTTCTCAATAGGTTTATCTAACCCTCCTGTTACGAAGGGCAGTAACAGCACGTTGGTTTATACTGCAATGCCATAATGCCGACTCTCTCTTCCTACGAAGATGCGGCTACATTATTGAGCCATAGGCTGTGCTGTTGCGGAACCAAGCTGCGGCTCGCGCGAAAGTCATGCATTCACATCTTAACGTCGGAGAAGTCTTGCCGGAGAGCTTACTTCTCCAATCCGCTCGGCGCGTACCCCGTGATGTGCGGCGAGATCGACGCCGCGCCTGCCGGCGCCGTCACCGACTAACCCCCGGAGGCTCGGCACAACGCGGAAGGTGCGATAAGTCGGCATCACAATCGTGACGTGCGGAGCGGAGATGCCTCACCGGAAGATGCAGTTGGTGCCGGCGAAGATGACCTGCACATAGCCCGCGGCCGTCGTGTCGGTGACGATGCCGTACAGCTCGCCCGCGTCGAACTCCTGCCCGAGCGACGTTTCCTCCACCTTCGTCGTGGGATACGCGGCCCGCAGCTGGGCCAGCGACGATCCGGAGCCGATGCCCGCCGCCGTCCGCAGCGCCGAACCCTCGTCCGCGAACCAGCCCACGAAGGCACTGTCCTGGAAGCTCAGCTGCAGGCCCGCCGCGTAGGTCGCCTGGAAGAGCGGCCCCGACGGGCACTCCTCCATCGTGCCCTGCCTGGTCGGCTGGCCCAGCACCGCGCCCACCCGCGCAAGCACCTGCTCCCGCGGCGCGCCGAACGCCAGCCGCGCCGGGGCGCCCGCGCCGCTCGCGAGCTCGATCCCGTCCCGCGCCAGCACGACGGCGGGCGCGGACGCGACGGGTGCCGCGGCCGTAGAATCCGCCGGCGTTACGGCGACGGCAGGCGCGGCGGCTGAATCCGCCGTCTTCGCATCCACCGGCCGGGCGGCATCGGCGGACGGCTCCGATCCGCAGGCGGCGAGCAGCAGGACGGCGATCGGCAACGTGTGGCGGTGCATGCGCATGGCTCCTCACGCGAAATCGGCTACGGACAACGTGCATCCCCCGATCCGCAATGTACGAACGACGAGAGCCCCGGCGCGAGCGTGCGCCGGGGCTCTCGTACGTTCATCCGCGCGACGGACGCCGGCGTCGCGCGATCAGCCCTGGGGCGGGGCGGCAGCGGGGACGAAGGTGGCGTCGAACCACGCTTGCCACGCCGTCTGCGCTTCCGCGGCCGCGTCCGCCGCGCGCTCACCGAAGAGGTACAGTCGGTGCGCCAGGTACACCTTGCCGCCCATGGCGTGCGGCACCAGGTGCGCGATCCCGGGCACGGGTCCGTCCAGGTGGATCAGCAGCTCCTCGGGCCACGCCGGCTGGCCCGCGAACTCCACGGTTCCCGACATCGGCGGCACACCCTCCGGCGTCTGCACGCGGTCGCCGACGGACGCGCCGGCCACGCCCAGCGCGCGCGTCCACGCATCCCACGCGGCCTCCTTCGGCGGCGCCGCCACGCCCATCACCTGCACGGGCACGCCCGCCTGCTCCGCGAAGTGGGCCACGTACGCCCGCAGCACGCGGAAGAACGACGCCCAGCCGTACGTGTGCCCCTCGAACTGCCCGTCCCAGTCGTCGCTCTCGGCGAACCAGCGGTGCACGACGCGGACGACGCAGCTGCCGCCATCGCGCGCCTCCACGATCCACTCCGTGGCCACGGGCCGGTCGTTGGGCCCCGGGTCGCTGCTCTCGGCCACGAAGCTGTGGGGCGGGTTCCACGCCGTGATCTTCGCGACCGAATCCATCCCCGGGCCAAAGCTGGACGTGGTGTCGCCGCCCACGCGGCCGTCCAGCGTGGTGGGCACGAACCACGAGGTGATCCCCGGCCCCGTGGCGATGGCGTTCCACACCTCCTCGGGCGTGCCGGGCACCTCGGTCTCGGCCTGGACGTAGCGGTGGCCGGATGGATCCTTGTGGACGGGCATTGGCGGTTACTCCGGTTGGGGTTCTTCTGCGATGGGCAGCGGATGCGCCACGACCACCAGCCGGTGCGGCCGGCCGCCGGGCGCGTGCTCGTCGTGGTAGCGCGCGGCCAGCTGCGTGACGGCCTGCGTGAGCTCGCGGGTGAACGCGGCGCGCTCCGCGGGCGAGCGAAAGCGGATCTCGGCGTCGATGCTGAGCGTGGGCAGGCGCTTGTCCGCCTCTTCGGATCGCCGCACCAGCGAGCTCACCTCGCGCACCACGCGCGCGGCCAGGGCGATCAGGTAGCTGGCGGAGAGCCGGTCGGCGCGGCGCACGGGGTCCGCGGCGGCGGGGCCCAGCGCGCCGGGCGAGACCACGTACGACGCCGCGCTGGCCACGAGCAGCCGCTCGGTGATGCCGCCCCATCGGCGCGTCTCGGCCTGCCGCACGAGGCCGTGGGCCTCCAGGGCGCGCAGGTGGTAGTTCACCTTTTGGCGCGGGATGCCCACGCGCTGTGCCAGCGCCGCGGCCGACGCGGGCTGCGACAGCTCGGCCAGGAGCCGGCTGCGCACCGGCTCCAGCGCGACCGCCGCGGCGGCCGGATCGTCGATCACTTCCACGTCAAGCATGCGCCTATCCTAGCCTTGACAATTTTTCTTGTCAAGGATGATGAAAATTGTTTAAACCGCCGCATGCAGGACGCAGGAATGCGAGAGCCCGGCGTCTGCTCGGCGCCGAGCCTTTTTATCCTGCGAATTCCAGCGTTGCCTGTCCCTCTTTGATGGATGCGGGAAACCGTCTCGTCGGAAACTCCAGACAGGAGCACAGCATGGCACGGCGACACACCGGCAACATGAATGGAGAGCGCTATCTCGCGAACAAGAGCGCGAGCAAGCGGGAGGTGCACGATCTCGACAACGAGAAGACCAACTGTCAGATCGACGAGATCATCCGCGCGAAGAACGACGTTCCCTACAACTCGCTCTCCTCCGCGCACACGGCGGGCTACGACAACTGCGCCTACTGCCTCGGCGGCTCGACGCGCTGATCCCGTCGCCCCACGACACGAGAGCCCCGGCGCCGTCCTGGCGCCGGGGCTCTCATTCAAGTTGAGTCGGTTCAAGCCCGCGTCGTCTCATGGCGATCTCCCGTCCGGGATACCGCCGCAGATCCGGATCGTGGAACCAATCCTGGGGCGCGTTCTCCGATCGCGGCGCCCACACTTCGTCGAGCAGCGCCTGCAGCACAGGGTCTTCGAACCGGATCAGGCCGCCGCCGATCACGCCTGGTGCCTGTCGTTGGAACGACGCCAGCGTGTCGGTGCGGAGATCCGGATGAAGGATTGCCAGCAGATGCTCCAGGGCATCGACGTCGAAGCCCGGCTGGATGCTCGCACGCTCCGCGGGCGTGAGCCGGAACGACGGATCGGGAGCATCCAGCCGCGCCCCTGTGTCACCTGCACGATGTGCCATCTGGCGACGCGGCCGCGGCTAGCTTGCCGTCGCGAGGGCCGCGACCCAGGCGTCCTCCGGCACGATGGCGATCGGCAGGCGGCGATCGTCCCGATAATCCACCGCTTTCTGGATCTTGGTCCCATACGTCGTGTGGAGCCAGTTGGGACTGCACAGCTCACCGATCACCACGAAGTCGACCTTGGCCGAAACGCTGGACGAGCAGTGGCCGCCACGCTGGACCACTTCTGCCTCGCAGGCGTTGCGCGTGCCATAGACGAACTGTCCCGTGAACACGAACGTCCGCCCGACGAACGCGAGGTCCGGGACCGGATCGTTCAACGGAAGCCGGCTGGAGCGGCCGGTCCCCGCCGGGATCTCCGGGGCCGCTCCGCTCACCGCCTGCAGCAGACTGGTCAGGTCCTCACGTTCTTCGGCGCTCACGATGCCGTCCGCGAAGATACGGCCCAGGCGCGCCGCGATCTCTCGCCCGGGCCACTGCTGGACGGCATGCGGATTGTGGGTGCACCATGCCAACAGGGATCGCGCCTCGGCATCGGAAACCTCTCCGTCCGCCAGGACTCCCCGCACGAATCCCATGAGCTCGTCCAGCGACCGTGAGGCGACGTGCGCGGCTCGGAACTTCGCGAGCGGCTGGCCATGGGCGTCGCGCCCGGCGGATCGGGAGCGCAACGCTTCAGCGTTGGCGAAATGCTCGCTGCCCATGACCCACCCGTCCATTCCCTCCCGCCAGATCATCGTGTCCTGCTGACGCAGTACGGCATCCAGATCCGCGCCCGAGACAGGACCGCGGATCTGCTTCAGCGGAGTCAAGAAGCACCAGACGCGAGGGTCCATGATGATCCGGAGATGAGATGAGGATGGCGCAGGACGGTAGCGCCAATATTCGGGTGAGGAGTCGAAGCAAGTCAAGGCTCAAGTTCACCGGCGAGACCCGCCATGCAACCGTCTGTGGGCCCGCACGCTCATAGAAACGCGCACGCCTTCGGGGCATCACCCACACCCACGCGCCCCCTTTCCCCCCATCCTTCAAGATGCGACTTTCCCTTCTCCACAGGACTGCGGTCCTGCCGCTGCTGCCGCTGCTGCTTCCGGGCATGCTGACCGCACAGGAGGTGATCGGCACCCGCGACGCGCGCACGGAGCGCGTGGACGCCGTGTTCGCCACGTACGACAAGCCCGATTCGCCCGGGTGCGCCGTGGGCGTGTACCGCGACGGGCAGATCGCCTATGCGCGCGGCTACGGCCTGGCGGACCTGGAGCGCCGCGTGCCCATCACGCCGCACACCGTCTTCGACCTGGGCTCCACCTCCAAGCAGTTCACGGCGTCCAGCATCCTGCTCCTGGCGCAGGACGGAAAGCTCTCCCTGGACGACGACGTGCGGCGCTGGATCCCCGAGCTGCCCCAGTACGCGCGCCCCATCACCCTCCGCAACCTGCTGAACCACACCAGCGGCATCCGCGACTACATCGGGCTGATGACGCTGGGCGGCGCGCGCATCGACGACGTGACGACGGAGGAGGACGCGCTGGCCGCCATCGTCCGCCAGCGGGAGACCAACTTCGCGCCGGGCGACGAGTTCCTGTACAGCAACTCGGGCTACTTCCTGCTGGCGGAAATCGTCAAGCGCGCGTCGGGAATGCACCTGCGGCAGTTCGCAAAAGAGCGCATCTTTGCGCCGCTGGGGATGCGGCGCACGCACATCCTGTCCGACTACGCCGACGTGGTGCCGGACCGCGCCCTGGCCTACGCGCCGCGCGACGAGGGCGGCTACCGCACGGACCTGCCGCGGTGGCTGCAGACGGGCGACGGCGCCGTCTTTTCCACCGTGGAGGAGCTGCTGCTGTGGGACGGCAACTTCTACGATCCACGCGTGGGCGGGCAGGCGCTGCTCACGGGGCTGCAGACGGTCGGAACGCTGACGAGCGGGCGGCAGCTGGACTACGCCGCGGGGCTGATGATCGGCAGCCACCGGGGGATGCGCACCGTGCGCCACGGCGGCGCGTGGGGCGGCTATCGCGCGGAGCTTCTGCGCGTGCCCGACGCGCACTTGAGCGTGGCCGTGCTGTGCAACCTGGGGACGAGCAGCCCGGAGCGGATGGCCACGTCCGTGGCGGAGATCTACCTGGAGAACCGGATGGAGCCCGCCGCGCCCCGTCCGCAGGCTCCGTCGGCGACGGCGTCCGCGCCGGCCGCGCCCGCGGTGCGGGTGGCGCCGGAGCGGCTGCAGGCACTGGCGGGCCTGTACCGCGATCCCGTGACGCGCGCCACGCGCACCATCACCTTCACGGACGGCAAGCTGTGGGTGGGCGTGGGCAACCGCTTCGAGCTGCGGCCGCTGAGCGAGGCGGAGTTCGAGGCCGTGAGCGCGCCCGTGCGGATGCACGTCCGCTTCGCGCCGGCCGCGGCGGGACAGCCGGCGCGGCTGACGTGGTCGCAGGACGGCGCCGAGCCCCTCACGGCGGAGAAGCTGGCGCTGGTGACGCCCACGCCGGACGAGCTGGCGGCCTACACGGGCGCGTACTTCAGCGAGGAGCTGCAGACCACGTATCGCCTCACGGTGGAGAACGGCGCGCTGACGATGCACGTTCGCGGCAGCGGCCCCATCCCGTTGCGCCCGCTGGTGCGCGACGAGTTCACGGCCGGGCTCACGCTGCGCTTCGCGCGGGACGCATCCGGCGCGGTGACGGGCTTCGCGCTGGATGCCGGCCGCGTGCGCAACCTGCGCTTTACCCGCACGGGCGCATAGGCGAGAGCCGAGCCACGAGACGGCTCGATTGATTCCGCGAACCGGCAAGCAGCGTCATCCTGAGGGAGCGCCGCACATAACGTGAACGCACGCAGGACTTTGGCGCGACCGAAGGATCTTGCGTGCGAGACTCGGAGGCGGATTCCGTGCACGAGGGCCGCCACAGAGTTTCGCGGGCAAGATCCTTCGTCGCCGCCATGGTCTTTCGCACGATCAGGATCGCGCGGCGGCTCCTCAGGATGACGCATTCGAGCGAAGTACCATGCGGAAGTGTGATACACCTTCCCCAATTCTCCGCGATTGTCATCCTGAGGGAGCGCCGCGCATAACGTGAACGCACACAGGACTTTGGCGCGACCGAAGGATCTTGTGTGCGAGACTCGGAGGCGGATTCCGTGCACGAGGGCCACCGCAGAGTCAGGATGACGCTGCTTGGCCCTATCCTGGTAATTCAGTCCCAGGATAACGCACCTGCGGGCTGCGCTGGCCTCTCCGCCAGCACCGCCTGCAAGCGATCCAGGTTCTGCTCGTTGGCGGGCTCGCTCAGGGGGCGCATCCGCTCGGCGAACTCGGGGCTCTCGAACTCCTGCACCCAGGCCAGGTGCGTTTCGTCGCCGCGCGGGTCCAGCGTGACCGTAAGCCGGTACCACGGCTTGACCACGTGCTCGATCACGATCCGCCGATCCGGCTCGATCTCCCGGAAGACGTTCTCGTTGGCGAAGTTGGCTCCGTTGGGTCCATGCATCACGAACACCCATCGGCCGCCGGGCGCGAACTCGAACTGCTCGAACGTGTTCGTGAACCCGTCCGGCCCCCACCACCGCGCCAGCCGCTCCGGCTGCTCGAACGCG
>NZ_DASURI010000280.1:0-2713 GCF_036280135.1 Longimicrobium sp. | reverse complement strand
CCAGGTCGAACGGCTTCGCCTGCTCCATCCGCGCGCGGCGCTCCGTCTCGGCCGCGCGGTCATCCGCCGCCACGTGCGACAGGTCGTCCGCGGCGAGGCCGATCGGCATCTCCTCCAGCACCTGCTGCACGGGCTCGCCGTCCACCAGGCGAAAGACGGTGCGCAGGGCCTCGTGGCGCCCGACGACGGTCTCCAGCGCGCGGCGCAGGGCGTCGGCGTCCAGGGCGCCCTCCAACCGGACGGCGGCGGCCATGTTGTACGCCACGTTGCCCGCGTCCAGCTGCTGCACGAACCACAGCCGCTGCTGCGCGAACGAGAGCGGGACGGAACCCGTGCCCTGGCGCCGGGGAATGCCGCCGGCGGGCGCGCCCCCGGTTCCCTGCCCCCGGATGCGCTGCATCAGCTCGGCGAGCTGTTCGGGGGAAAGGCGGGCGAGTCTCTCGGAAAGCTGGTCCATGTCCTTCGCTCTGATCTACGGAGTACGGATGCGGCGGATGCGACAGGTCAGTCCCCGGCGGGGGCCGATTCCAGCTCGGCCAGCAGCCGCAGGAGCTCGTCCTGGGGCTGGGCCTCCAGCTGCGCCTGGGCAATGCGGACCGACAGCGCCTCGATGGTGGTGGCCTGGAAAAGCGTGTGCAGCGGCAGGCTCACGCCAAACGCCTGCTGCACCCGCGAGGCGACCTGCACGGCCAGCAGCGAGTAGCCGCCCAGGTCAAAGAAGTGGTCGTGCACGCCCACGCGCTCCACGCCCAGCACCGCACTCCAGATGGCGGCCAGCGTGGCCTCCACGTCCGAGCGGGGCGCCACGTACGCGGCCGTGCCGCGGGCGCCGCGCTCCGGCGCGGGCAGGGCCCGGCGGTCCAGCTTGCCGTTGGGCGAAAGGGGCAGCGCGGGCAGCGCGACGAACGCGGACGGCACCATGTGCTCCGGCAGCCGCTCGCGCAGGTACGCCCGCAGCGCTTCCGGCGCGGGCGCGTCGCCGGTCGCCACGGTGTACGCGACCAGGCGCACGTCGCCGGGCGTGTCCTCGCGGGCCAGGACGGCCGCCTCGCGCAGGGCCGGATGGGCGGCCAGCACGGCCTCGATCTCCCCCAGCTCGATGCGGAAGCCCCGGATCTTCACCTGGTGGTCCAGGCGACCGAGGTATTCGACGACGCCGTCCGCGCGCCAGCGGGCCAGGTCGCCCGTGCGATAGAGGCGCGCGCCGGGCGCCGACACGAACGGATCGGGGACGAACTTCTCCGCCGTGAGCGCGGGGCGGCCCAGGTAGCCGCGGCCCACCTGCACGCCGCCGATGTGCAGCTCGCCGGGCACGCCGGCCGGCACGGGCTGGCCGTCGCGATCCAGCACGTAGACGCGCGTGTTGGCCACGGGCCGGCCGATGGGCACCCCGCGGTCGGCGTCCGCCGGCGTGCAGGGCCAGTACGTCACGTCCACGGCCGCCTCCGTGGGGCCGTAGAGGTTGTGCAGCCGCGCGCCCGGCAGCGCCGCGTAGAAGCGGCCCACCAGGTCCGCCGGCAGCGCCTCGCCCGACGCCATCACGCGGCGGACGGACGCGCAGGCGCCGGCGTCCGCGTGGTCCACGAACGCGCGCAGCATGGACGGCACGAAGTGCAGCGTCGTGACGCCGTGGCGGCGGATGGCCTCCGCCAGGTACGCCGGGTCCTTGTGCCCCTCCGGCCTGGCGACGACGAGCGTGGCGCCCGTCATCAGCGGCCAGAAGAACTCCCACACGGACACGTCGAAGCTGAACGGCGTCTTCTGCAGCACCACGTCGTCCGCCGTCAGGCCGTACTCCGCCTGCATCCAGAGGAGACGATTGACGACGCCGCGGTGCGCGTTCAGCGCTCCCTTGGGGCGGCCCGTGGATCCGCTCGTGTAGATGGCGTACGCCAGCGCGTCGATGGAGACGTCCACGGACGGCGCCTGGGCGGGTTCGTCCGCGAGGGACGCATCCGCATCCACCGCCACGACCTGCGCCCCGTGGGACGGCAGATCGGCGACCAGCCGCGACTCCGTGAGCAGCACGCGGACGGCGCTGTCCTCCAGCATGTAGGCGATGCGGTCCGCCGGATACGACGGATCCACCGGCACGTACGCGCCGCCGGCCTTGAGCACGGCCAGGAGGGAGACGACCATCTCCACGGAGCGCTCCAGGCACACGCCCACCCGCGCCTCCGGGCCCACCCCCAGCGCGCGCAGCCGGTTCGCGAGGCGGTTGGCCCGCGCGTCCAGCGCCGCGTAGGTGACGGACTCCGCTCCGAAGACGACGGCGACGGCGTCCGGCGTGCGGGCCGCCTGTGTCTCGAAAAGCGCGTGGACCGTCTTCTCCGCGTCCGCGTAGTCCGCGTCCGTCGCGTTGTACGCGCCCAGCACCTCGGCCGCCTCGTCCGCGGGAAGCAGCGCCAGGCGCGAGACGGGCGTCTCGGGCGCGGCGGCGGCCGTCTCCAGCACACGGACGAAGTGGGCCGCCATCCGGCGGATGGTGGCCGCGTCGAACAGGTCCGCGTCGTAGCGCAGGGAGCCGGCGAGGGTGCCGTTCACCTCGCCCATGGCCAGGGCCAGGTCGAACTGCGCGGCGCCCGTCTCCACGGCCAGCGACTCGAGGGCGAGCGATCCGCGCGCCTCGCGCACGCCGTCCAGCCCCAGCGCGCACGCCGTGGCGGACGGAAGCCGATCCGCCTGCTGCAGGACGAACAGCGCCTGCACCAGG
>NZ_DASURI010000279.1:0-5681 GCF_036280135.1 Longimicrobium sp. | reverse complement strand
CATCCCCCTGCGCGCGCTGTTCACGGGCGGCGCGCCGGTGCTGCCCCCGCTGGCGCGCCTGCTGGACGCGACCGTGGACGGCGACCCGCACGTGGTCTACGGCAGCAGTGAGGCGGAGCCCATTGCCGGCATCGGCGCGCGCGACATGCTCGCGGCCATGGAGGCGCACCGGGACGATGCGGATCACCCCGGCGGCATCTGCGTGGGTGTGCCGGTGCCGGAGATCGAGCTCCGGCTGCTGCGCCCGCACGACGGGTCGATCGTATTCGATGCCGGCGGATGGGACGCGTGGGAGGTGGCGCCGGGGGAGACGGGCGAAGTGGTGGTGGCCGGCGCGCACGTACTGCCCGGCTACCTGAACGACCCGGAGGCGGAGCGGCAGAACAAGATCCCCGACGGCGCCCGCGTGTGGCACCGCACGGGCGACGCCGCTTGGAGGGACGCGGACGGCCGCCTGTGGCTGATGGGGCGCGTAAAGGAGCGTGTGCGGCGGGACGGCCGCGTGTGGTGGGGCGGCGCCGCGGAGGCGCGTGTGCTGGAGGTGCCCGGCGTACGCCACGCCGCCTACGTCGGGGCCGACGATCCGCGCCTGGGCCAGCGCGCCCTTCTCTGCGTGGAGACGGAGTCCGGGCGGCTGACGGACGCGGAGCGCGCCGCGATCACGGCCGCGCTGGGCCCCTTCCCCGCGGACGAGATCGTCCCGCTTTCCCGCATCCCTCGCGACCCGCGCCACGCCTCCAAGACGGACGTGGGCGCGCTGCGGGAGATGCTGGCATCCAGCACTGTCTAAGTGGGCATCCCAGCCAGGACTGTGATCTGTCTATCTCCGCAACGAGGAGGCAAGGATGGTGAGGGAGATCAGAGTTCGTCGGTCGGGCAGCTCGGTTACGGTTACGCTGCCCAAGGACATGATGGACCGGCTCCGTGTGGAGGCAGGCGACAAGCTGTTTGCCATCGAAACGGAGCACGGAGTTCTGCTGACTCCCTGCGATCCCCGTTTCGAACCCGCGATGCAGGCTTTCGAGGAGGTTCGGGGCCGGTATCGCACGACATTGCGCAAGCTCGCGGATTGACGAGGGCTCTGAGAAATCGTGCGCAAAAAACTCGGCAGCCGCGGGGTCGCTCCCGTGGCTGTCGAGTTCGTTCTGGGCCAACGTCCCGCGCGTCGGGCGCGGCTGTTCCCGATCCGGTCAGGCGAGCAGGTCCTGGAGCTGCGAGCCGGTGTTGTTGCCGCGCTCCCACAGCGTGAAGCTCGTGGACGCGTCCGACCAGCTGGCGCTCTGCTTCGCGTCGCTCAGCGTGCCCGTAAGGTGCGGCGGGCCCAGCATCTCCGTGTAGTCCTGCAGCAGCGTCTCGTAGGACGGGTTCTTGTCGTTGTACGTGAACACGACTTTCTGCACCACCATCGTGTCCGCCACCAGGTCCACGGTGATGGTGGCCGCCTGGCCAAAGGTGCCGGGCTTCATGGTCAGCTCCGTGGAGTGGCTGGGGAGCGGCGGGTCCATGAACTGGCGCACCTCGGGACTCAGTGTCTCGGCGAGCGTGATCTGCTGCCCGGTGCCGACGTCGATCGTGCGGAAGATGGGTTCCTGCGAGGCCATGGAAATTCTATCCGGCTGGTGGGGGACTGGTCCTGCGGACTGCTTGAGGATCGCGTCCCGGGCCGCCCCGCGCAACGGCTTCACGCGGAAATCTGCTCCCGGGACGCGTATCTGCGGCGTCGAGCGGGCGCTCAGCGATCCTTCGACGCCATGTATTTCTCCAGCCCGGCGCGGGCCGTCGCGCGCACCTTGTTGCGGAGCATGGGCGTCCACCCCAGCAGCAGCCCCGCGGGGCCCAGCGCCTGCCGCGCCCACGGCCAGAAGCCGAACCGGTCCGCATGCCGCGCGATGAGGCCGTCGCGAAAGGCGAACTCCGCGTCGATGCGGTTGTGCACGCGCCGCCCCGACGCGCTGAACGTATAGCGGGCCTCCCAGTGCGCGCGGCCCGTCGCGTCGTCCGCGTGCACGTCGCTCCAGGTGACGTCCAGATCCTTTCCGCGCTCCACGAGCATGGCCCACATGGCGCGCGCCTGCGCGCCCCGCAGCTCGCCGAACGCGGGGTCCGTGAACACGACGTCCGGGTGGTAGCACGCGGCCATTCCCGCGGCGTCGCGCGCGGCAAAGGCAGCGTAGAAGCGGTCGATGAGGGCTGCGTTGGGATGCATGCGGGCTCGCGGCGGCGGGAGACGGATGGATGGATGCCGCTACGGTGCCCGTTCGCGCGCGCCGCGTCAAGCATGGCGTGCGGCGCGGGGGATGCGAGGGGAGGGCGAATGACGATCATCCGCCGATAGGGAGGGGAACGATTCGATACCCGGTGACGCCGGACGGGCGCTACTTCGTGGTGCGCGGGCGGCTGTGGCGCTGTTCCGATCCGTCGCTGGCGCCGGAGGAGCGCCAGCGGCTTACGCGCGAGCTCATGCGCGCCCGCTCGCGCGTGGGCGCCGCTCGCCGCGCTGGCGACGCGGACGCCGAGCGGCAGGCGCGCGCGGCCGTGCATGTCGCCAAGGTGGCGCTGGGCGAACGCGGCCCAGCTTGGTGGACCGACGGCGCGCCGGACTACAACCGCCACATGGCCCGCAACACGCCCTACGCCGACTGGTTCGCGGCCCTGCCGGACGCCTAAGCACGCGAGCCGGCGACGCCCCGTGGCGCCGCCGGCTCGCTCGTTCTCCATCCGTCGTCTTACTGGATGCGCAGCCCCAGCCCGAACGCGCCGAAGCGCAGCGTCTCGCCCTGGTAGCGGGGGAGCACGGTGCCGCGCAGGGACGCCACGACCACCAGCCGCGAAAGGATCGGCTTGGCCACGTCCACGCGGCCCTGCAGGCCGAACGCGTCGCCGCCATCCACGGCCTGGTAGTACGCCGGCCCCGCCAGCACCCGCGCCGACGCGCTGGACCCCAGCCGCCGCTGCACGCCCGCCGCCACGCCCAGCGACACGAACGTGGGATACTCCGCGTAGCAGGCGTCGTCGGGCGCCACTACGCAGACATCTTCCATGGCGATGGGCCCGTTGACCGTGCCCGTGAACGCGAGCAGGACGGCGCCGGAACCGGTCTGCACCAGCGGCGTGGCGATGACCCCGTCCAGGGCCGCGCCGCCGCGGTGGATGTACTCGCCGCCGCCGCCCGAGCTCACGCCCACGCCGGCCTCGACCGACGGCCCGATGCGTTGCGCGGTGGCATCGGCGGAAACGAGGGCCACGCACGCGGCCGCGAGGGAAAGCAGGGAGAGTCGCATGATCGGCTCGTGGATGAAGTTGCGGATCGAGGGGATCTGCGGCGGGCTGACGACGGGCGTTTCCATCCGAGAACGCCTGTCGACGCGAATCAGGACGGGTGTCGGATCGGGGGTGGCTGCCCCGTCACGCGAGCAGAGCGCGTTGTTCAAGAGGGTGGCGAGAACACCATCCGCCATCCGCGTCCGTCCTGGAACTTTCCTCCCACGAAAAAGCGTCATCCTCAGGATGACGCATTTGGGGTATGGACGTAGAGCGAGGCTCCCGCCCACCCGCATCATTCTCCTCCCACCGCGAGAGCGTCATCCTGAGGAGCGCCGCGCATTCCCGAACGCACACAGGACCATGGCGCGACGAAGGATCTTGCATCCAATGCACGGGGCCGGCTCTCACGCGATGAGGCCGGCCCCGAGTTTCGCACACAAGATCCTTCGTCGCGCCATCATGTTGCGCCGCATCGAGCCCGCGCGGCGCTCCTCAGGATGACGCATTCCGGCACGGGGCGTAGAGCGAGATTCCCGCAGCGATGCCGTCCGCCCGACATCAACCTCGGAGGCTCAGCCCTTGATGGTCATCAGGGGCGTGAGCTCGGCGACGGGGCGCGCGATGCCGGCGTCCGTCAGCGTCTGCACGATGGGGCCGATGCCCTTGTATGCGTGCGGCGCCTCCTGCTTGATCTCGTCCAGCTTGCGCTCCACGATGTCGCGCCGCTGCCGCACGTCCGGCCGGCGCAGGTCCACCGGCGTCACCACGCGAAAACGCTCCATGAACTCCCGGAACGCCTCGTCGTTGCCCTTGAGCGCGTCGCCGCGCGACAGGCTGCGGCCCGCGCCGTGGCTGGCGCTCAGCAGCGACTCGGCGCTGCCCTGGCCGGCGAGCACAAAGCTGGACGCGCCCATGGAGCCGGGCACCAGCACGGGCTCGCCGTAGTAGGCGAACTCCGTCCCCGCCATCTGCTCCATCCCCCGCGCGGGGCACGCACCCTTGCGGTGGATGACCATCTCCTCGCCGTCCAGCGTCTCGCGCCACAGGAAGTTGTGCGGCGCGTCGTACAGCAGGCGCATGTCCACGTGGTCGCCGCAGACGCGCCGCAGGCCCTGCAGCGCCGCCAGCGCCAGGAAGAGGCGGTTGGCGAAGGCGAAGTTGCCCGCGTTGTTCACGGCATCCCAGAACAGCGACCACTCATCCGCGTACCGCTCGCCCTCCGGCAGCACGAAGATCCCGTTCCCGGGATGCTTGATGCCCTTTGGGTAGATGCGGCGCACCACGTCGCGGTAGTAGCCCCCCCTCTGCGCGCCGATGGAGACGGAGCCCGTGTGCACCATCACCGTCACCATGCCGGGCTTGAGGCCCCACGCGTGCGCCGTGGTGCCGTCCAGGATGGTCTCCACCTTCTGGATCTCGACGAAGTGGTTGCCCCCGCCGATGCTCCCGATCTGGCTGTCGCGGCTCAGCACGCCGGCCTGGCCCATGAAGTCGCCCAGCCCGAACGCCTGCGAGGCCGGCAGGCTGCCGCGCCGGTCCACGCGGCCCAGGTCGCGCGCCTGGTCCGTCTCGTGGTACAGCGACCACAGGCCTTCTGTCAGCGAACGCGGCGTGGCGTCCAGCAGCCCCGTGAGGCCGCCGGTGAACATGGTTTCGCGCTGTTCGCGCGTCATGGGAATGTTGCGGCCGCCCTCGAAGAACAGGTGGCGGAACGCCGTGTCCAGCTCCTCGATGCGGCCCGCCACGTCGTCGGCCTGCAGCGACGTGAGGTGCAGGCGCATGCCGCAGTTGATGTCGTTGCCGATGGTCTGCGGCACGACGAAGCCCCGGGTCGCCAGCACGGTGCCGACGGGAATGCCGCGCGCCTTGTGAAAGTCCGGCGTGACGGCCACCTGTTTGATGACGGGTTCCTGCTCGAAGCTTTCCGGCGAGGCCTCCGCGAACCGCTCCACCGTCTGGTGGATGTCGAGCATCTCGATGAGCTCGGAGACGGCGGCGGGCTCTACCGGCACCTGCTCGTTGGCGAACAGGGTGGCATCGATCCCGTAGGGATTGTCGATGCGCACCCGCGTGGCGTCCACGCGGGTGAGACGTGCGTCCAGGGACATGGCAATACGGGAGAACGTCCGCCCCGGAGGGAGGAAAGGATTGGGCGAACGCGAGGGAGGGAAGATAGGGAACTTCGCCGAAAACGGAAGCGGGGGCGGGAAAAAAGCAACTGATTTTCTCACGCAGAGGGAGCAGAGGCAGCAGAGTACCCCATTGCGGCGCGAAACCGGGGTACTCCGCGCCTCTGCGGCTCTGCGTGAGAATGCAGTTGTGGTTTCAGTCCCCGGAGGGCGGGATGGGTGGGACGTCCTGGCAGAGGATGGGGATGCCCTCCGCCTGCAGCGGCGCCGCGCGACGGTCCAGCCTCG
>NZ_DASURI010000278.1:0-3392 GCF_036280135.1 Longimicrobium sp. | reverse complement strand
CCCCGCTCGTTCCTCGCGGAGAGAGGAGAACCCATCCTTCGCACGAGCAACCTCGGTGCCCGATCTCGCCCTCTCGCCAACCCCTCCCCCGAAGTTGACAACTTCGGGGGAGGGGTCGACTGCCGTCGCGAGGAACGAGCGAAAGGCGGTCGGGGGAGAGGGCCCTCCCGTCGCGCAGCGACGGGAACTCCGTCTCCGCGCTCACTCGGCCCGCTGCAGTGACCCCGCTCGAAGTCTACACCCTCTCCCGCGCAGTTTGCGGGAGAGGGTGGGTGAGCTCCGCGAACCCGGGTGAGGGCCCCGGGTGAGGGCCTACAGCAGCCCGTCGCGGGGGCCCATGAAGCCCATCACCAGGATGGCGATCATGCACGCCCAGATGGCGGCGTACAGGTAGACGACGGGCTTGCGCTTTTCCAGGATCTCCGGGTACAGCACCGGCTTGCCCGCGAACTTGCCCCGCGGCTTGCTGGGAAAGAAGAAGGTCTTGTACGTCTCGATCATCGCCACGGCGTATCCCGCGCCCGACAGCGAGATGAAGACCCAGTCCCGCGTAAAGAAGGCCATCAGCGTGGCCCAGAACAGCGCGATCACGGGGCTGCGAAAGAACTTGAGCGTCTCGAAGCCCTCCACGGGCGCGTCCTTCCACGCGCCGCCGAACGCCGTCAGCCATCCGCCCATGGCGCCCAGCGTCACCAGCACCAGCCACGCGGGCGTGTTGGGAAAGCGCTCCATCATCTCGTATCCCGCCCAGACGAGCACGGCCAGGATGATGAGGATCGCCAGCAGCAGGCTCCAGCGGACGGGGCGGCTCTTGACCGGCTTGCCCAGCACGCCGAACTGCATGGGGATGAAGTACTTGGACTGGTCTTCCTCGCGGATGTAGCCCTTCCACAGCTCGTGGCCCAGCCGCTCCAGCGCGTACACCATCCCGAAGAAGACGGCGGCCTGGCCCCAGTTGGTGAGGTCCATCCCCGTGATCGGCTGCAGCACCAGGGCGATGAGCGCCGCCACGATGATGCTGCGCGAGTACTTCAGAAAGGTGAAGCCCTCGTGCGGGGCGTCCTTGTACATCCCCCACGAGCTTGCGTGCGCGCCGGCCAGAACTCCGAGCAGAACAGACATGGGTATATCGGTCAGGATTTCAGGATTGTTGGATCAGGACAGGTCCAGTCAGCGTGGCCAATCGTGCGCAGTTACTTTCGCACTTTCGCACTCACGCACTTTCGCACTGTTGTTCTCACATCGTCCGGTAGATCTGCTCCACCAGCTCCAGGTCGCGGCGCGCCAGGTCCAGGCTGAACCGCGGCTCCGCGTTGGCGCGGATGGCGTCCACGAAGTCGCGGAACATGCCGCGGTAGCCCACCAGGTCGGTGGGCTTGAGCAGCGACACGCGCTTGCGGCGGCCGCGCACGCCCAGGAACAGGCCGTTGCTCTCGAAGGTGATGGCGCCCTCGGAGCCGTAGATGCTGCTGACGCGCACACCGTTGAGTGGCGAGCCGATCTCCCACGAGTAGTACAGCGTGCCCACGGCGCCCTGCGCGTAGCGAAAGACGGCCAGCGTGCTGCGCTCCGGCCCGCCGTCCGCGCGCCCGGGGCGAAAGCCGTGCGCGTCCAGCACGGGCAGCCCCAGGTTGGCCATGAAGTTGACGTAGTGAATGCCACCCTCGAACAGGGCGCCCCCGCCCGCCATCCCCGTGTCGTCGCGCCAGCCGCTGGTGGCCTGCCGCTTCATGGCGTTGACGGTGATGACCTTTACCTCGCCGATGTCGCCGGCGGCGATGTGGCCGCGCAGCGCTTCGGCCAACGGCTTGTAGAAGTAGTTCTCGGCCACCATCACGCGGCGGCCGGCGGCGTCGCGCGCGGCCTGCACGGCGTCGAAGTCCGCCGCGCGCATGAACGGCGGCTTTTCGACGATCACGTGCTTGCGGGCCGCCAGCGCCGCCAGCGTGAGCTCCAGGTGCGAGCTCGGAGGCGTGGCGACGAGCACGGCGTCGATGCGTGGATCCGCCAGCGCCGCCTCGTAGGAGCTGAACGCGCCCGCGCCGCCCATCTCGCGGTTGAACGTCTCCGCCTTTGACCCGTCGCGGCTGGCGTAGAAGCGGCGCACGTCGAACTTGCGCAGCGTCTTGCTGTGCATCCGCGTGACGTTGCCGCATCCCAAAAAGGCCAGGTTCACCGGCTGGCTCACGCGGCCACCTCGCGTCCCGTGGCGTCCGCCGGCGCGGCGGCCGCGGCGATGCGCCGGCCCACGCGCAGGGCGTTGGCGGCGATGGTCAGGCTGGGGTTTACGCCGGCGGAAGTCGGGAAGACGCTGCCGTCCGTCACGTACAGGTTCTCCAGGCCGCGGTAGCGGCAGTCCTCGTCCAGGGCGCTCGTCCGTTCGTCCGCGCCCATCCGCACCGTGCCCACGGCGTGGCTGAAGGTGGACACCTTCCACGTCACGGTCCCCCACGCGCCCGCCTTGCGCAGGATCTGCCTGGCCCGGCGAACGAGGGCGCGGCGGGCGGCCAGGTCGCGCGGCGTGTAGTGATGCTCCACGAGCAGCTTCGGCAGGCCGAACGCGTCGACGGAGGATGCGTCGATGCGCACGCCGTTGGTCTCGCGCGGCTGGTCCTCGGCCACGGAGAGCAGGCCCGTCAGGTGCGATACGGCGGGCGCCAGGGCGTCGGCGACGGGCTTGGGCAGCACGTGGGCGAGCAGGCCGGCGGGCGGCGTCATCACCTGCTGCAGGTTGCCCAGCTTGCCGGCCGGGGCGCCCGGCGCGTCGTCGCCCCAGTAGAAGTCGTGGATGGCGACCTGCTTGTGGTGCTCGTTCGCGGGGTTGGGCCGGCGGGGAAAGATGCCGTACGTCATCGCGTTGCAGTGCCGCATGAGGTAGCGGCCCACGACGTGTCCCGCGGGGTTCATCCGCTGCAGCCCGCTGGCCAGCAGCAGGTGCGGCGTGGCGAGCGCGCCCGCCGCGAGGACGACCGTCCCCGCGCGGACGGTAAAGCGCTGTCCCGTCCGCCGGTCCGCGCATTCCACGGCGGTGACGCGATCCCCCTCCGCCACCAGCCGCACGGCGACGGTGTCCGGCCGCAGCTCCATCCCGTCCGCCAGCAGGCCGGGGAGCACGCGCGTGGCCAGGTCGTTCTTGGCGCTGACGGCGCACGCAAAGGCGTCGCACGTGGTGCACGCCTGGCAGCCGGACTCGGCGATGGCGAGGGGGATGCGGAACGGGTGCAGCCCCAGCGACCGCGCCGCGTCCGCGATCATCCGCGACGCCTCGGCCAAGCGCGCGGGGCGGTGCGGATACGGCGCGCCGCGATGCCCCTCCGTGGGATCTTCGCCCGCCGCGCCCGCGACGGCGATCAGCCGCTCCGCCTCGGAGTAGAACGGCTCCAGCGCGTCGT